>NZ_CP045498.1 GCF_015500075.1 Mesorhizobium sp. INR15
TCGCATGCCGCATGCCGAGCTCGTCATGAGCGCGTTTGAGTTGCGCTTGCCAATCGGCGCGCAGGCCGAGCGTGGCATGGCCGCTTCCGATTGTGTGTTCCCAGAAATGGGGCAAGGGCGTTGATCGCGCGCCTAGATCGCCCGAAAAGTTCGCAGCCATACCGGTATTTCCTTTTTCGTTCAGCCGCCCGTCGCAAACCCTGGATACAGCGTCATTCCGCCATCGACGAACAAGGTGGTGCCAACCACGTAGTCGGAGTCGTCGGAAGCGAGCCATACAGCAGCCCTGGCGATATCTTCTGGTTCACCGATCCGACCATAGGGGACCAGTGTAAGCAGCGATTTCATGGCTTCGGGTGTGCTCCAGGCCAATGTGTTGATCGGCGTGCGAATTGCGCCTGGCGCGATAGCATTGACGCGGATACCCTTGGGCGCGAGTTCCTGCGCCATACTTTCCATCAACAGCTTGATACCGCCTTTGGACGTGGCGTAGTTGGCATGACCGGCCCAAGGAATGACCTGATGCACCGAGCTCATGCAGACAATCTTGCCTGCGGCTCGCGACACGGAAGGTACTACGCCACGGCGAAGAAATTCCCGTGTCGCAGCCTGCGCGCACAGGAACTGGCCGGTCAGATTGACATCGAGAACCTTGTTCCACTTTTCCAAAGTCATCTCGGTAAAGGGGGCGTCTTGTTGCAGGCCGGCATTCGCGACCAGGATGTCGAGTGTGCCGAACTCTTCGATCGCTCTGGCAAACATCGCTTCGACTTCATTTTGGCTGGAAACGTCGGCTTGCAACGCCAGCGCGTTCGCCCCTCCAGCGCGGATCCTATCGACAACCTTCGTTGCCGCGTCCTCGTTTGTTACATAGTTGACAACCACATCGGCTCCTGCCGCACCGAGCGCGATTGCGACACCCTCCCCAATCCCGGAATTTGCGCCAGTCACGAGTGCCTTTTGACCCGTTAAAGGTTTTAAGAAAGACATTTTGAATTGTTTCTCACATCGGGTGGGAAGCACGATGCCAAATCAACGTGCTGGTGCCATTTTTGTCAGACGTAAGTGTGCCCTGCGGCAATTGGACATGACAACCTAATGCTTGGCCAGTTCTTTTGGTTTCGACACGATTGTTTGAACACGGAGAAATATCCATGAGTGCCGACCCATCGCATATGCCGACTGTCCCTTATTGGCATCTCTGGACCGACAGGGAGGGCTTAAGCCGGCTTACCCGATGCCTTATGGAAAGTTTCCAGTTGCGGTCGATGCAACCGCCGGCCGATCCGCAATGGCAAGGCGACAAGACAAGCGGCAGAATGACAACAATGGTGACGGTTCAGCCTGTAGGCTGGGTCGGCGTCTGGCATGAGAACCCGAAGCCGCAATGGATCATCCCACTTTCGGGCCGCTGGTTCGTGGAGGCCATGGACGGCACACGCGTCGAGATGGGACCGGGAGAGTTTTCCTTCGGAGGCGACCAGGGATGCCGAGAGCGGAACGGCAGGAAAGGGCATCTGTTCAGGCACTGTCGGTTCATCACCTGCCACGTTGATGGTTGTGCAATTGGAGGATAGGGATGCGCCAGCAGCGCCTTGCGCATTCCGCTGACCTTGAGACCACAACTATCGGAAATCAAGGCGATGACCGTCTGGGTCGAATATGATGCCTTCGAAACCAGGATGCCCCTCGATCACCACATGCGTCGCTGCGGCGCTTTCATCTGAAACGGGCTTTTCGGCGCGCATTTCTGGGTCGCGGTAAGCAAGGAGCTCCAGATGCGGGCCGGAGCTGCCGTTCAAATTCGAGGCCGATTACCTCGACTTGTGTTGCCGTGCCGGCTGCCATGTTGTCAAGCCGACCCTGCTCGGCGCCACGATTGACTTGCCGTGATCCGATACGCAAACCGATGCTCTCGTAGAAGTGAAGGCTGCGCTCAGTATCCGCCACCGCCATGGCGCTGTGGTCGATGCCTAGAAATATGCCCTCATGCCCCTTCCACAATTCGGGCACCCGGTCTGGGGGGAAGCATATGAAACTCAAGCGGATGGCCTTCGGGTCCCGGAACTTGAACGCCGCTACGCCACCTGAAGCCGCTGGCAGCCGCTGTGGTCCGTCAAGCGTAATTGGCGACCAGCCATCATGCTTGGCCAGCGCCTCGCATGCCTTGCCCATATCGGTGACGACGATGGCGCAATGCTGAAACCGGGGATCGTTGCCGGTGATGTCCTTGAGGATAGGCGAGTTTTTGCCCGGCCGATCTCCCAATGCGCTGGGACCCAGGAACAGCCGGTCGGTGTCCGCGCGGTTGAAGCCGAAGACATTTGATAAAAGCCAGCCAGTGCGTTTGGCGCGGTCGACAGCAGCCGAAAGGCTTCAACCCTGGCCATGTCACCCTCTTGGCGTGCGCGCGCCGCGCCGATTTAGGAAAATGGCGTAGAGCGTATGCGATCCGCCGATGAACAGCCGATTCAGATGCGGTCCGCCGCCGAAGCAACAAATTCGAGACGCAGTAGGGGACGCCGATCTTTCCCAACAATTCCCCCTGCGGGCTGATGCAATGAACGCCGTCCTTTGCGCTTGACCAGACATTGCCGTCTTCGTCGAGCGCCAAGCCGTCAGTATAGCCCGGCTCGACCTTGTAGAAATCACATAGGCCGGAGATGGCACGGCCATCCGGTGATACGTCGCAGACCTTCATCACCTGAGCCGGGTTCGGTTTCGTCTGGTCGCCAGTCTCGGCTGATGTAAAGCCGCGATTCGTCGGGCGAAAAGGCAAGGCCGTTCGGTCCTTTCGAATGCGCTTGAGATAGTGGTTAAGCCCTTTGTGGCCGGATCGAAACGATAGACGGCGGGTGCGAGCTCACTCTTCCGTCGGAGGCCTTCATAGTCGTTGGAGATGCCGTAGACGGGATCGGTAAACCAGATCGTGCCGTCCGATTTCACCACGATGTCATTGGGTGAGTTCAAACCGGCGGCCGTTGAACATGCGAGACGAGGAGTGGTGACAGAACCGTCGTGTTCGACGCGACCGACGGCCCGGTCGAGGTGAGAACAAGAACACAACGCGTCCCTGGCAATCCCGCGCCTGCCCATTGGCGTTGGCTGATGGCGAGCGCCAGACGGAAATGCCCCCGGTCTCGGTCCAACGCATGGTGCGGTCGCGCGGAAGGTCTTGAAACAGCAGGCATCCCCAGTCGCCCATCCAGACCAGTCCTTCGATCCATCGGAAAACCTGACGCCAGTTCTTCAAAGCGGGGCGTTGGCGAGGATGTAGGAGGGAGAACTTTGGGTCGGACGATCTCGATCGGGCTGCCGGTTGTCATTATCGATGCAGGGATCATTACGGCAACACGACATCGTGCGCATAGGGGTAGGTCGATGCAAAAGGCGCGTGTACGAAAGCGCTGGCTTCATCGGCGCGTCCGCCAAAAGTGATCAGCAGGAAGCCGCCGGCCAGCGCGAAAATTCTTCAGGAAGTCCCAAAAAACGTCGCGGCCCTTGCTCGGTCCCACAATGTGAAATCATCGGTCGCCCAGAACTGCTTCCATAACAGCGCGTCACCATGCAGTAGCCGGCGAGGACGAAGGCGGCAAGCCGATTCCGCTATGCCGGTCAATACGCCAAGCGACATGACGATTTCGACGAACAGGCCGGTCAGGATCAGCACTTTAGCGGTCATCTGGAACCTGCCATCTCATTTGCCTGGTCAACAGCCCCGTGGAAATTGATGACCTTGTCCATGGCGCTGAAGGGCAGAAAGAGGAGGATCAGAAGGAGCCGTGTTGTAAAAGTTTATTGCAATGGCCACTGTCACTTTCCTCGATGTGAGGGATAACTGATATTGGGCAGCTTAACCGTTTCGACAAGCCGTCCATTGCGGGCGTGTGGGAACATGGTGGCCTGCGGATCATTGAATTGCAGCGCTAAGGATTTGGATGATGACTGCATCGAACGATCGTATGACGTGATCATCATCGGATCAGGTCCAGGAGGCGGCACCATGGCCTGGCGCCTTGCCCAGACAGGCAAGCGTATCCTGTTGATCGAACGGGGTGGCTACCTGAAAGCGTGAGCGCGAGAATTGGGATTCCGACGCCGTTTTCCGCCAGGGTCGCTATCAAACAGAGGAAACTTGGACCGTCTGCCTCAGGCGAGGAATTTCGTCCAGGCTTGCATTATTTTGTCGGAGGCAATTCCAAGGTCTATGGTGGCGTTCTCTTCCGACTTCGCTTGGAAAGATTTCGAAACGATCAGGCATCCCGACGGCGTATCGCCCGAATGGCCGGTCAAATACGACGAGTTCGAGCCTTATTATCAGGCTGCCGAAGAGCTGTTCCAGGTGCGGGGCCGTCGGGGAGAAGACCCGACAGAACCGCCATCGCGCGAAAACCCTACGCCTTTGCGCCAATCTCACATGAACCGCGCATTCAGCAGCTCTCCGACGATTTGGAACGGGAAGGTTTGCATCCATTCCACTTGCCGATGGGCGCTCTGCTGGTCGAGGACCAGACCGGTCAGGCAACGCCACATTCACCGCTTTTGCGCTGTGATCCCTTCGACGGCTTCCCAAGCCTTACCAACGGAAAGGCAGATGCACAGATCATCACGGTCGACCCGGCGCTCGCATCCAATCCGAATCTGACGCTACTGACCGGCGCCTATGCCGAACGCCTCTTGACGAACCAGGAATGGCACGGTGGTGACGGGCATCGAGGTCACGCTCGATGGCCACACATGCCGCATGACGAGCGTCTCGTCGTCGTTGCATGCGGCGCCTTGTCGTCAGCGCTTTTGATGCTGCGCTCCACAAGCGACAATCACCCCGAAGGACTGGGCAACGCATCCGGTCAGCTAGGTCGGCAACTACATGCGGCATAACAATGCGACGATTCTGGCAATCTCCAAGACGCCCCAAATCCGACGCAATTCCAGAAAACCCTGGGCCTTAACGACTTCTACCACGGCCACGATAAGAAGCCCGGCAAACGACTGGGAATTCCCGCTCGGCCATATCCAAATGGTGGGAAAGTCGGACGGGATACAAATCGAGGCTGAAGGCCTGCCGGGCTTCATGCAATGGTTTCCAACAATGCGTTTGACTGGCTCGCCAAGCATTCGGTCGACTTTTGGCTGACCTCGGAAGACCTGCCTATGTCGCAGAACCGCAATCTACTATCGGGATGGTCGGGTGCACCTTGATATGACGCCGGACCAACATGGAAGCGCACCAGAGATTGAAGGACAAGCTTCGCGCTATATTGCAGCGCGACCGACATTCACCCCCATCTTTTCGAACGCCAAGCTCTATCTCGGAAAGGATGTTCCCGTCGGAGGGACGGCCCATCAGGCAGGCACCTTGCGCTTCGGGGAGAACCCTACTGACTCGGTGCTCGACCGCGACTGCAAGGTTCACGGGATAGACAATCTTTATGTCACCGATGCAAGTTTCTTTCCCTCCATCGGTGCGGTCAACCCGACACTGACGATCATCGCAAATGCACTGCGGGTGGCGGACCGAATCGTTTGATCGGCTGGTCTGAATGCGACGCTGTCCTACCTACCTGGGCAGGCGGCATTGGGCGCAACCACCATCGTTGATTCTGGGCAAGCAGGTAGTTAGCGGTTGGGTCGCCTGTCAGAATCCGAGCTACGCATGGAAGGAGAACTCGGATCGTTTGCAATTGGAACATTAGAGCGGGATGAGATTATGGGAGTCGTGGGATTCCCAAATCACATCGGTTCTGATTCAACCTTCATGCTGGATAGGAGGCCAGCATGGATGGCAGTCTATTCGATGGATCTTCGTGATCGGGTTGTTGCCGCGGTCAAGATTGAAGGACTTTCGCGGCGCGCGGCCGCGAAGCGATTTGGGGTGAGCTACAGCGCGGCCATTGAGTGGCTGAAACGGCTGGAAGAGACCGGCAGCGTGGCGCCTGGCCAAATAGGCGGTTACAAACCGAAGAAGCTATCGGGCGCGTGGCGCGACTGGCTGATCGAGCGCTGCCGCGACCGGGACTTCACCTTGCGCGGGCTTGTGGCCGAGCTTGGCGAGCGTGGTCTGACGGTCGACTACCGCTCAGTGTGGGAATTCGTCCATGCAGAGAAGCTCAGTTACAAAAAACGTATGGCTCGCCCCGCCTGCAAGCGATTTTTGACGGCATCTCAGTCTGCGCCAACGTATCCGGTCTCGGGGCAATGATCGTCCCCGGCCAAGATGGAGCTTACGCGCGTACCGATCCTCATAAAGACGTCGGCGTCTAGCGCCATTTTTTTGGTCAGGATGTCGGCACACCGTTCGACTGTCAGGCCATCTTTTCAGTCCACTCACAGACAACGCCGGCCTGAAGGTCTCCCTTCCGGCCGATCTCTGATTATCCGACCGACGGCAACGCCGCCATCTGGAACGGACGCCCGCTTCTCAGCACCGCCCAGATGATCCTGGCCATCTTCGCCGCTAGCGCGACGACAGCCGTGTTCATATGAGTTCGCGACAGCAGGCCTCGAAGCCATTCGCCCAACAGCGTCTTCCCTTTGGCAAGGGACGGCAGCGCTGCTCGTGCTCCATGGATCAGCATCCTACGAAGATAGCCGTTGCCGCGCTTGCTGATCCCCAGAAGCTTAGGCTTACCTCCGGTCGTCATTTGTCGAGGCACGAGTCCAAGCCAGGCCGCAAGGTCACGGCCCCGGCCAAACGTCTCGGCCTTTCCGACCGACGCTACGAACGCGGTCGCATTCAATGGGCCGATCCCCGGGATCGTCGAGAGCAGCTTCATTGATGCGTCCGTGCGAGCGAGGGTCGCGAACTCCGCGTCGAAGGAGACGATGCGGGCATCGAGGGCGCGCCACTCGGCTCGCATGTCCTCGATCAGAACCCGGATCCGACGGCCGATCGCCATCTCTCCGGCGAGAAGCTGTTCCAGTCGGAGTTCAAGCTTGCGCCGCCCCTTGGCAATCATGATTCCCCGCTCGAGCAAAATCGCCCGAAGCTGGTTGATCAGAGTCGTGCGCTCGCCAACCAGCCGATCTCGAGCCCGGTGCAGGCTCTGCATGTCGAGTTGCTCGTCGCTCTTCAGATCGACAAAGCGCATCGTTGGGCGGGTCGCGGCTTCCGCTATCGCCTCGGCATCCCGATCGTCGTTCTTCTGCGCTTTCACGTAGGGACGAACATATTCGGGAGACATCAGCCGTACATCGTGGCCCTGCTCACGAAGCTGCCGGCCGAGATGATGGGCGCCGCAACAGGCTTCCATCGCCATCACGCAGGCCGGCATTCCCGCCGCCAGCTTCACCACGCTGTCCCGACGCATCCGGCGCCGCAACAGCACGTTCCCGGCTTCGTCCAGCCCGACAACGCTGCAAACGTCCTTTCCAAGATCTATACCAAGAACCTTGATCTCATTCATCGGCTCAACTCCGTGCCAGACTCATCGACGACGCAATCATGCGCCGAGGGAAAGGGGCGAGCCATTCCATAAAGACGCTGATCGCCGCCGAGCAGGAGCGTCCCGATGTGGCGCGCCGGCGGGTACAGTGGAGGAAGTATCGCGGCCGGATCGATCCGGCCCGACTGGTGTTCATCGACGAGACCTGGACCAAGACCAACATGGCGCCGCTCAGGGGCTAGGCGCCGGTCGGCCAGCGGATCAAGGCCAAAGTGCCGCACGGCCACTGGAAGACCATGACTTTCCTGGCCGCGTTGCGCCACGATCGCGTCGAGGCGCCTTGGCTGATCGATGGACCGATCAACGGCGAAAGGTTCCTCCTTTATGTCGAGAAGGTTCTCGCTCCGACCCTGCGGCCCGGCGACATCGTCGTCATGGACAATCTCGGCTCGCACAAAGGCAAGGCAGTGCGCCGCGCCATACGCGCCACCGGCGCAAGGCTGTTCTTCCTGCCGAAATACTCACCCGACCTCAACCCGATCGAGCAGCTCTTCTCAAAGCTCAAGCACTGGCTGAGAAAGGCAGCGAGCCGAACCGTCGAAACCGTTTGCGACGCCATCGGGCAGACCCTCAACCGCGTAACACCGACAGAGTGCTCGCACTATTTCGAAAACTCAGGATATGACCAAAACTAATCTCATCCCGCTCTAGTCACTTCTAAGAGTTCGTCATGAGCGGCAGGCATTGAGGTGCCTGCCGTGATCAGGTGGCAAAGCTTGATCGGCCCGCGTTCTCCGCCAGAGGCGCGGGCCTCTATCGAGAGGCACAACAACTCGGGTGCTCAGCGATCTATGTCCAGCGAGTAAAAGAACACGGTTGAGCCGTTGAAGCGGACTTTGCGCAAGCGGTCGAGAAAACCGTCCGAACATGAGCCCGACGATAACGACGGTCACAGCAAAAAAGAGGAAGTCGATTTTCGCATTTGGTTCCTTGCGAAAGAAACAGGGATCAGTCCGGATCAGGCTCGCGAAATTGTTCGCGGTCCAGCGAAGGACCGGGCGTCACTGTTGAGCGCAGCACGGTCCCTGCGAGCCCCCAGCGGCGATCAATAGCTCGGCGATCAATGGCTCCTGACGGCAAGGCGATAGTCAATCACGAAATGTTGCACTTTGGAACAGTCCGCGACCTTAGGCGTTCACGGTTATCAGGAATGCGTTGCGTTCATATTTGCTTGGATGCCCAGCGTTTTGAGGCACCGAAAAACAGGAACTGAGCCATGTACCGCACGATTGTTTCGTCGCTGACAGGATTGTTCGGCGTTCTTATTTTCATTGGCGGTGCATGGCTGGCAGTGATTGGTGGGTCGTGGTTCTTCATCCTTCTCGGCGTCGGTATGTCCGGTTCGGCATTTCTGCTTTTCCAGCGGCGCCCAGAGGGCTTAGCGCTATACGGCGTCACCGTCCTAGTGACATTCGTGTGGTCAGTTTACGAAGTCGGCTTCGACTGGTGGGCGCTGTCAGCACGGGGCAGCCTACTGGTTGTAATCGGTGTGCTTTTGTTGCTTCCGCCGATGGTTCGCTCCCTGCACAGGCCTGAAATAGGCTGGGCCCGCTATGACGCGTCGAGCGGGATTCTCGCCGGATCAATAGCCGTTGCCCTGGTCGCGGGACTCTATTCAATGTTCCTGAGCCAGCACGACACAGGCGGCGTATTTTCAGACGCCCAGATGGCGACAAACAAGACCCTTGAGACCGGCGTGCCAGACGGCGAATGGCAGGCTTATGGCCGCACCAACGCTGGTCGACGTTATTCGCCGCTCGACCAGATAACGCCAGCAAACGTCGACAATCTCAAGGTCGCCTGGACCTATCATACCGGCGACATTCGTGGCCCCAACGACCCGGGGGAAGCGACCTACGAAGACACGCCTCTCATGATTGACGGGACCGTTTATGTCTGTACGCCGCACAACCTGGTGATTGCTCTTGATGCGGTTTCTGGCAAAGAGAAATGGCGGTTCGACCCGCATTTGAAGCAGACCGCCAAGCAGACAACCCAACATCTGACCTGCCGTGGTGTTTCCTACTTCGATGGCGCATCGGCAAAGCCCGCTGCCGCCGGCCAGCAGCCTCCGGTGACAGCGGACAGCACAACCAAAACCGAGGAGCAGAGAGTAGCGGAAAGTGCGGCCGAAGTAACAACAGGTGCGGCTGGGGTACCGCAGAACGTTGTCACAGGACAGGCAAAGCGCGGCGATCCAAACCCTGTTGTGAACCACAAGACGACTGCGGCAATGGCCAATCTTGATCCGACATGTATCAAGAGGTTGTTCGCACCGACTTCCGACGGGCGGCTGATCTCCATCAGTGCTGAAACCGGCAAAATCTGCCCAGGTTTTGGCGGTGACGACGGCACCATCAACCTTTGGGCTAACATGCCCAACATCTCGCCCGGTTCTATTTATTCCACGTCTCCACCTCTCGTGACCGATCGCCTGGTGATTGTCGGCGGCTCCGTCAACGACAACGTCGCGACAACGTCACCGTCCGGTGTCATCCGGGCCTACGACGTAAACACCGGCGACCTCGTCTGGAATTTCGATTCCAAGAACCCCGATGCGACGGCGCCCATCGCGAATGGTCAGACCTATTCTGAGAACGCCCCAAACTCGTGGAGTGTTTCAAGCTATGATCCCAAGCTCGGGCTGATTTACCTGCCGATGGGCAACCAATCGCCTGACCAGTACGGAGTCGGCCGCAGCGCCAGCGTGGAAAAGTATTCGTCCTCAATCCTCGCATTGGATGTCAACACCGGCAAACCAGCCTGGGTGTTCCAGACAGTCCATCATGATCTGTGGGATATGGACGTGCCTGCACAGCCCAGCCTAGTGGACCTGACCATTGGCGGCACGGAAATCCCGGCGCTGGTCGCGCCGACCAAGCAGGGCGAGGTCTACGTCCTCAATCGCAAAACAGGCGAGCCGGCGCTCCCGGTCAAAGAGGAACTCGCGCCCAGCGGGGCGGTCAAGGCTGACACCACGGCTCCGACGCAACCCGTATCGACAATTTCGTTCAAGCCACCGCCGCTCCAGGAAAAGGACATGTGGGGTATCTCGCCGCTGGACGAGCTTGTTTGCCGGATCGAATTTCGCGACCTCTATTACAAAGGAAGGTATACTCCGCCGACAGAGCAGGGTTCGATCATCTACCCCGGCAATTTCGGAGCGTTCAACTGGGGTGCGGTGGCTGTCGATCCCAATCGTCAAATCATGTTCGCAATGCCCGTCTACCTCGCCTTTACGTCGAAGATGATCCCGCGCCCGGACCAATATACACGCGTCGTTACCAAGGAAGGTGGGGACGTCTTCAATGAGAATTTCGGTGCACCCTATGCGGCCAAGATGGGCGCATTCCTGTCGCCGCTTGGGCTGCCCTGCCAGGCGCCGCCTTGGGGCTATGTCGCCGGTGTCGATCTGACGACAGGCAAGACGATCTACAAGCATGTCAACGGAACGGTGCGCGATCTTTCGCCGATCCCGCTGCCATTCAAGATGGGTGTGCCGGGAATTGGTGGCCCGATCATAACCAAGGGCGGCGTCGCTTTTCTTAGCGGGACCCTCGATTATTATGTACGCGGCTATGATTTGAAGACAGGCAAGGAGATCTGGCGTGACCGGCTCCCAGCGGGCGGTCAGGCCACCCCATCAACCTATCTCGGCTCCGATGGGAGGCAATATCTTGTTGTCGTTGCCGGCGGCCATGGCTCGACCAACACGGCGGCAGGCGATTCCATCATTGCCTACGCGCTGCCGAAATCCGGATGAGGGATTAGATTGGGATCAGATAACGACCGCCGCGACTTGAAATCGTGAAGGCTCGGCTCAGAAAATTCCTGACGTCTCTGGCCGACACGTTTTGGCTGGTTCCTGCTGCTATGACCGCTGCAGGCATAGTGCTGGCACTTGGCATGGTCGCCGTTGATCGGAGCGGCGTCATCCCGATGTCCCTCCTGGACAATTCCTGGCTTTACAACGGCGGCGGCACTGGTGCGCGAACCTTGTTGGGCGCGGTCGCTTCCTCCACTATAGGTGTTGCCGGCACGGTCTTTTCCATTACCATTGCCGCGCTTTCACTGGCTGCTGGACAAATGGGACCGCGCCTCTTGCGGAACTTTACCAAGGACCGCGGCAACCAATTCACATTGGGCGCATTCCTCGGCACTTTCTGCTATGCCCTCATGGTCCTACGCACGGTACGCACCCAGGATGAAGGCATTTTCGTTCCGCATCTCTCGCTTACCGTCAGCATTCTGCTGGCTTTCGTCTGCGTCGCCACTCTTGTTTTCTTCGTTGGCCACATGGCGGGGCGCATTAACGTAGACACCGTCATTGCGTTGGTCAGCCTGGACGTGCAGCGCGCATTCGGGCGAATAGCCGTGAAAGAGAGACAACCATCGCCTCCTCCGCTGTCGTTCTGGAAAGAGGCAGCGGTCATTCTGGATGGTCGCCGAGGTTACCTGCAGCAGCTGGATGACACCGGATTGGCGGAATGGGCGGCCGACAAAGGAACGGCGGTGAGATTGCTGGTGCGACCCGGCGACTTTGTGTTTCCGGGGGCGCCGATCGCGTTGATGACGCCGCCGGTAGATGGCGCAGAGGAAGCCATCCGCGATGCAACCGCCTTGAGTGCGCAGCGCGGGAGCTCTGCTGATATCGAATTCGCGGTGCGACAGCTTGTCGAGGTGGCCGTGCGGGCGCTGTCTCCGGGCATCAACGACCCGCATACCGCTGTGAGCGTGATCGACCGCTTCGGCGCCGCGCTCTGTGAACTCGCCCCACTTCATCTGCCCGCTGGTGTGCTGCTGCACGAAGGAAACCCGGTGCTCGTCGTTCCAGCCGTCGGGTATGACGGACTTGCGGATGCGATGTTCCACATGATCAGGCAGAATGCAGCAGGCAGTGCCGCCGTACTCATTCGCTTGCTGGACGTGCTCACGGCGGTAACGAGTTGCGAGCACGACCCATCTCGCCGGGCTACCTTGCACCGTCATGCCGATCTGGTGGTAGGTGATGCGAAACGCAACATTTCAACGCCCGAAGATATCCAAGACATCACCCGAAGGCATTCTGGTTTCCTCGCGATGAAGGACCATGGCCCCTTTGGCCACCTCGAAGCGCTGACCCAAAATGCACCCAAGAAATAGCACGGTTTTAATCATTGCCGCTTTTGTAACTGAGCACCGTGCGGCGCGCGACGTAGCCGAGCGTCGATCCCTGCACGATCACGCTGAACAGCACAACCGCATAGGTTGCCGCCAGGATCGTTGGCTTTGCCGTGCCTTCGGGAACAGAGAGCGCCAGCGCAATGGATATGCCGCCGCGGATCCCGGCCCAGGTCAGGAACAGAACGTTGCGGCCCGACATCAGCCGGTTGACCCAAGGGACCAGGATGGGTGCACCGACAGCGAGGAAGCGTGCGGCGATCACGATTGGAATGGCCGCGGCAGCGACAAGCAGTGAAGCCGGGTCAAATCGCAAGATAAGCACTTCCAGTCCGATGAGCAGGAACAGCAACGAATTCAGAACCTCGTCGATGAGTGTCCAGAGACCGAAAAGGTATGTTTGGGTACGGTCGCTCATCGCATCGCGGGGCCCTCGATAGCCAATGAGCAGACCTGCCGCTACGACTGCAAGTGGGCCACTGACATGAATGCGCTGCGCGAGCGCGTAGGTTGCCGTCACCAGCGCCAGCGAAATGAGCACTTCGATTGCGTAGTCGTCGATCAGCCGCATGCCCCAATAGGCAATGTAGCCCGTTAAGATGCCCAGCAGAAGCCCACCACCGGCCTCTACAATCAGGAGTTCGGCGACCGACGTCAGGCTCGTGCTTTCCTCGGGCGCGCCGATCGCGAACGCCAGCAGGATCGTGAAAACGACAATGCCGACACCGTCGTTGAACAGGGACTCGCCCTGCATCTCTACTTCGAGACTTGCCGGGGCCTCAATATTCTTGAGCGTGGCCATGACAGCCACCGGATCGGTGGGGCTGATGAGCGCGCCAAAAACCAGCGCCCACGACAGCGGCAATGAAAGACCAAGAAGGCCAGCGGCCTGCCAAAACAGGAGGCCTATGATGAAGGTCGACGCTATAGTGGCGAAAGTAGCAAGCACGATCACAGGTACCGCGCGACTGAGGAGTGTTCCAAAATCTACGTGGAGCGCACCTGCGAAAAGCAAGAATGCCAGCATCCCGTTCATGACGACCGATGTAAAGTCTATTTGGAGCAGCGTCTTGGTCAGGGGCTCGAACAGGTGCTGCTCTGGCAGGATGGCGTCTATCATCACCAAAATGAGCGAGGCCACTACACTCATTGTCAGCAGGCCGATGGTGTGCGGCATAGGCAGAAATTTATGATTGATCCACCCCAACACCGCTGACGTCGTCAGGAGGAGAGCAGACATTTCGAATATCGACAGCAGCGGCTTATCTCCAGGTCGCGGTGGTAAAAAATAGATTGCTGCGAAGATGCGGCCAGCGCCGTATCGGTTGTTCTCGGTTCCAACCGTCGGGATTGCAGCGCCGCAATCTTGTACGTGTCTTCACGTCCATGGGAAAGGTACGCGGTGCGGTCAAAGTTGAGAATATGGAGAACACGGGGCTCTTTGAGAGGCGCCAGCCAGGCCCGTTGCAAAAGAGTTCGTATGCTAATTCCAGAGGAACCGGATTCGCATCACGACGTTGTGTCAACGCAAAGCCGCTCACGGCCTTATAACCACTTAAACCCTCACCATGAAGTATCGTTAGGTTGGTGACGGCAGACTCCGACGCGCTTGGTATAAAAGGAGAAAGCTATGAAGAAGACCTGGAAGAAGCCGACCATGTGCCAGGTGGCAGCGGGCTTTGAAATATCGCGCTATTTGCCTGCGGAGATTGCTTCGAAGAAATAGCCAGTAAAGCGCGCCCTTCCAAACCGGGGCGCGCTACCCCTTCCATGTCGAAGGGCCTGTTAGCGTTCAGCGGAAGAATGCTATAAAATTCATTCGACTGCTCTAATAGAGTGGCGTCCTGATGCGCATGAAGATACTCGGATCTGCCGCAGGCGGTGGCTTGCCGCAATGGAACTGTAATTATTACCTAAGCCGCGCAGCACGTTCTGGTTTGGCAGGCATTCATAAACGTACACAATCCAGCGCCGCCGTCTCGGCCGATGGGGCGGCTTGGGTCCTTTTCAACGTCTCACCCGATATCAGACAGCAGATCGCGGAGACGGCGGTGTTGCAGCCATCCGTGAATTCGCAGCTCCGCTCGACGCCGATCCGTGCGGTGGTACTCACTAATGCCGATGTCGATCATATCGCCGGCTTGCTCAGTTTGCGAGAGCGGCAGCCCTTTGCTATTTATGCGACGGTACAAGTTTTGGCGGCCTTGGACGCGAATTCTATCTTTAACGTCCTAGATCCGGAACTTGTCCCAAGACGCTTACTGCCGCTAGCGGAAGAAGTGGCGATCCGCGATGCTGAAGGACTTGAGACGGGTGTGACGGTTGAGTGCTTTCCTGTATCGGGCAAGATCGCACTCTACCTGGAAGACAGACAGCACCCGCATGCGAATTTCAGCTCGAATGCCGGTGACACGATTGGGATTCGCGTTGCTGGTGGCACCGCTGGCGGCGCGGTCTTTTATATCCCAGGCTGTGCGAGCATCGATGCCGTCCTGCGTGCAATGCTCACCGACGCGTATTGCCTGTTGTTCGACGGCACGGTCCATGCCGATAATGAGTTGATTGCCGCCGGTGTCAGTCATAAATCCGGAGTTCGGATGGGCCATCTGGCGATGTCGGGCAACGCAGGTTCCATCGCCGCTCTGGCCGATTTGAATATCAGTCGCCGGGTCTTCATCCATATCAACAACACCAACCCTGTTCTTGATGAGAACTCGGCCGAATACATGTCAGTTCGGGCAGCAGGGTGGGAAGTGGCCCGCGACGGAATGGAGATAGAATTTTGAGCGATTTCCACCGCGCGGCTAAAGGAGGCTTGTCGGCCATAAAACTCGAAGCTCTGCTGAGACAAGTAGGGGCCGAACGCTACCACCACCGTCACCCTTTTCATCAAAAGATGATCAGCGGCGCACTCTCGAAAACGGAGATGCAAGCATGGGCGCTGAACCGCTTTTGTTACCAAGCCGTGATTCCTCGCAAGGACGCGATGATCCTCGCCCGTGCCGAGGATCCCGCCTTTCGTGCTGCATGGCGCAGGCGCATCGAGGATCATGACGGAGCGGACGGCTGGAGTGGGGGTATAAAGCGATGGCTGCATCTTGCAACCTCCCTCGGTCTCGACGCTGACGTCGTCAAGAGCGAACGGCTGGCGCTGCCGGCAACACGTTTCGCAGTCGGTGCCTATCTCTCTTTCTGCACGAACCGGACGCTAATGGAGGCGGTCGCGTCGTCACTGACGGAGATGTTCTCGCCGGCCATAATCGGCGAGCGAGTTCCGGCAATGCTGGCTAAATACGATTACGTCACCGAGGACACGCTGGCTTATTTCACGCGACGTCCCGAACAGGCTACGCGCGATGCCGACTTCGCCTTGGCATACGTTCTCAAACATGCCACCACGCCGGAGCGACAGCAGCAGGTGGTCGATGCCCTCGTATTCAAATGCGATCTCCTTTGGGCGATGCTAGACGCTCTTCAGCATGCCTATGGCGAGAAGACAAACATACCGCCCGGCGCCTTCTGTCTGGAACTTTCGCCATGACGGAGCTGCGAAAAAGAGCGCTGTTGGCACCACATTCTGTTCCGTTCCTGCCAAAACACGTGCGCATTCAGTTCGATCCCGTCCGAAGCGCATTCGCCGTACTGTCGCCCGAGAAGGTTTTTTGGCCGAACGAGATCAGTCTCGACATATTGCGGCGTTGCAATGGGCGTTCCTCGGTCGCTCAGATCATCGCCGGTCTTGCCGCCGAGTATGACGCGCAGGAGGAGGACGTTGCGACCGACGTCATCGCGTTCCTACAGGGATGGTCCGACCAGCTGTTGGTCAAGCTATGAGCGCACCCCTCCTACCTCCTATCGGCATGTTAGCGGAACTAACACATCGCTGCCCCCTGCAATGCCCCTATTGCTCTAACCCGGTCGAACTGCTGAAGGCTAATCGCGAACTCGATACGCGGACCTGGCTGGAGCTGTTCGAGCAGGCCGCCGAACTTGGCGTTCTTCAGGTACATTTGTCAGGCGGTGAGCCAACGCTGCGCCGGGATCTCGAGCAGATCATAGCCAGGCTTTCCGCCCAAGGCGTTTATACCAACCTAATCACTGCGGGCGTCGGCATTGCCGATGGCCGCATCGAGGCATTTGCTGAAGCTGGGCTCGACCATCTGCAACTCAGTTTTCAGGGTGCGAGACCGGAGACCACAGAGCGTATCGGCAATCATCGGGGTAGCCACGAGAAGAAGCTCGCCACCGCGCGACGCGCTCGTGCGGCGGGCTTGCCGTTGACCATCAACGCACCCATCCACCGCCACAATATCGAAGAGGTGCCGGGATTCATTGAACTTGCACTTTCGCTTGATGCCGAGCGCCTCGAGATCGCCAATGTACAATACGCCGGATGGGCGTTGACCAACCGCGGTGCATTGATGCCTGATCGCGCTGCGGTCGACAGGCAGGTCGACATCGTGGCGACGGCGCGCGAGCGGCTGGCGGGCATCATGAACATTGACTTCGTCACCCCAGACTATTTCGCCACCTTTCCGAAGCCGTGTATGGGGGGCTGGGCGCGCGACGCATTCATTGTCACACCCGACGGCACGGTGCTTCCATGCCATGCAGCGGAGACGATACCGTCGCTCTCCTTCGAGCGATTCGGGTCCCGCGGCCTCATGGAAATCTGGCGCGACTCGCCGGCATTCAATGCGTTTCGCGGCGTCGACTGGATGCAGGAGCCTTGTCGCACTTGCGATCGGCGCGAAATCGATTGGGGCGGCTGTCGCTGCCAAGCGATGGCAATCGCGGGGGATGCCGCGGCAACAGACCCGGCTTGCGTAAAATCGGTCATCCATTCCCGTATGGAAATATTGGTCAGGAATGCCGTGTCAGGGGCTGTGCCGGGCGAGAAAGACATCAGCCCGTTCGTCTATCGCCGCATAGCCCAACAACCTCCCTCAAAATAGCAAAAACGCATGCAACCGTTCAGGCCACACGGCGTTAATCCGAAAAGGCGGGGAGGGTTGCATGCGCATTCTACTGACCATAGCGGCTTTAGCTGCCATGACAGGGTCGGGACAAGCGCAATCAGCACCTACGGCGGGGATACCAAAATCGTACTCGGACGCCACGGCAAATTTTGCCGGCGCCGGCAAGCCCGGCGAATGGACAAGTCAGGCACGCGATTATGCGAACACCCGGTTTAGCCCTCTTAAAGAAATAACCCCCGATAATGTTGGCAAGCTGAAGGTGGCCTGGACATTCTCGGACGGCACGCAATACGGTCATGAGGGCGCGCCGCTGGTAGTAGGCGATACGATGTATGTAGTTTCGCCCTATCCCAACACGGCCTATGCGCTTGATCTTTCGAAGCCGGGACCTTCGATCAAGTGGAAGTTCGACCCCAATCCTTCCCCCCAGGCAATTGGCAAGGCCTGCTGCGATGCCGTTCTTCGGGGTTGGGCTTATGCCGACGGTAAATTGATCTACAATCTCCTCGACGACCACACTGTCGCTGTTGATGCGTCGACAGGAAAAGAGGTCTGGCGGACGGCCTTGGATAGCTTGGAACATGGCGTGACCATGACCCAATCGGCCTTTGCCGCCGACGGCAAAGTATTCGTCGGCAACTCCGGCGGTGAGATGGGCGTCAATGGGTGGTTGGCCGCCCTGGATGTCGGCACCGGGAAGGAAATCTGGCGCGCGCACGCTGTCGGCCCGGACACGGATGTCCGTATCGGCGACAGTTTCAAACCCTATTACGACTGGATGAAGGGTAAGGACCTGGGGATCAAAACCTGGCCAGTGGACGCCTGGAACACGGGTGCCGGTGCTTCATGGGGGTTCGTGTCCTATGACGAAAAGACCAAGACAATTTACTATGGCACCAGCAATCCTGGTCCCCGCGTGCCGGCCCAGCGTCCCGGCGACAACTTGTGGACCAGCGCGATGTTCGCGCGGGATCCAGAGACCGGAATGGCCAAGTGGGCCTATCAGTTCACCCCGCATGACCAATGGGACTATGACGGCGTCAACGAAGCGGTTCTGCTTGACATGCCGATCGACGGCAAGATGCGTCAGACTCTGGTGCATTTCGACCGCAACACGTATGCCTACACGATCGACCGCAACACCGGCGAAGTGCTGCTGGCCAATACTTTTGCCTATCAGAACTGGTCCACCGGCTTCGACAAGAAGGCTGGACGGCCGATCGTAGATCCGGCCCGCGAGCCCAAGCCCGGTGTGAAGATCGACAGGGTCTGTCCACCCGACATAGGGCAGAAGGACTGGGAGCCGCCGGCCTTCAGTCCGAACACCGGCTTACTCTATGTCGGTGTGTTCAACATCTGTATGGGCCTGACGGACCACGAAGTCTCCTACATTTCCGGTACGCCCTATGATGGCATGGAGATGGAGCGGTTTTCAGTGGACGGCCCCGATGGAAACTGGGGCGGCCTGATCGCCTGGGACCCAGCTCATGGCAAGAAGATCTGGGAAGTCCCAGAGAAATTCATGGTCATGAGTGGCGTCATTGCCACGGCGAGCAATCTCATCTTTTACGGCACCACGGATGGATGGTTCCGCGCGCTAGACGCGTGGACGGGCAAAGTTCTTTGGTCGCAAAAACTCGGCTCGGGCATCATTGGACAGCCGATCACCTATATTGGGCCTGATAACCGGCAGTATGTGGCTGTTGCCGCCGGAGTGGGAGGTGCCGCGATGGTGCAGAAGGAGCGGCCTGGCTTCCTGCCGCGCGGCAATACGATCTATGTTTTTTCCGTCGATGGCGACACAGTCAAGACAGCGGCCGACGCCACTCCTATCCCCGTTGGAGCGGCCACTCAGCAGCAGTAACCGCCAGGAATTCGCCATGTCACTCGGTCGCATTCTTATCGCCGTGCTCATCCTCCTGGCTGTCGGCGCAGGCGCGACGGGATGGCTGATTATGACACAGAGGCAGTCGCAGAATCGAATAGACGTCGCCTATCCGGAAGGAATTGCCGCGGTTGTCCCCCTGGGCTTGAGCGCGGGTAGGTCGCCGACTCTGAGTGCCAGCACCGCGAATCCATTGGCTAACGATCCTAACTCTGTCCAGGAAGGCAAGAAACTCTTCACGTCGATGAACTGTGCGGGTTGTCATGGCTATAAAGCCAAGGGTGGGATGGGACCGGATCTCACGGACACGGCCTGGCGTTATGGCGGCACCCCGATAGATGTCTACAAGAGCATTTACGAGGGGCGCCCTCAAGGAATGCCGGCTTGGGGTAACGCTCTGCCTCCCCAAAGCTTGTGGCAACTGGTCGCTTATCTGCAGTCGTTGGGCGGTACATTCAGCGCCTCGTCGGGTGACGGCAAGCAGCAAGCGGCGGCTGACCAGGGACAGGGAGCCCCGGCGGGACAAAAGCAATGAGGCGCGTGGCGTCTCTCTTTTTGTTCACCGTTGCGCTTTCCGGTTGCAGCGGGTCTCCACTCGGCTATCTCGACGCGACAAGCCCGATTGCTGGAGCCATTGCCAGCCTTGGCCTCGGCCTCACGGCAATTTCGATCGCGGTCTGCATTGTTGTCGGCGTGTTGCTTGTCGTGGCCCTATGGCGCGGACGGCGGGCGCACGATCTCGCGATAACGCCGGTCAATGATCGTACGGCCATTCGATGGATCGGATTTGGCGTAGCAATTTCGACAGTCTTTCTCGTTGGCTCGGCAGTATGGACGCTCCTTACGGTGAGTTCGATCAGTCAGCCGGCACAGGCCAGCGCGCTCAGCATTGATGTCATCGGCCAGGAATGGTGGTGGGCAGTCAAATATCGATCGTCGAATCCTGCGCGCGAATTCATCACCGCCAATCAGCTGGTGATTCCGGTAGGTGTTCCGGTACAAATCAATTTGACATCCAAGGATGTCATTCATTCCTTTTGGGTGCCGAAACTCGGCGGCAAGATGGATATGATCCCGTCGCGCACCAATGTCACCTGGCTCCAGGCTGACAAGGTCGGCGACTTTCGCGGTCAATGCAGCGAATTCTGCGGTCTCCAGCATGCCAACATGGCGTTCAATGTGCGCGTGCTGTCGAAACCCGATTTCGAAGCCTGGTGGGACCGCCAGCTTCTACCGACCGTAGGATCAGGGGATGATCCGCGCCTCAAGACATTCCTCGTGCGCTGCGCTGCCTGCCACACGATAAGGGGTACTCCCGCCGGAGGCATTCTGGGACCTGACCTCTCGCATTTCGGGGATCGCGAGACGATCGCTTCAGGTCTGATGACCAACACGCCCGCCAATCTGGCCAAATGGATCAACAACACGCAGACCATCAAGCCGGGCGTCAAGATGCCGGAACTCCATATGCTCGCCAGTGAGATCGACGACGTAACCACCTATCTGGAGGGGCTGAAATGACGGCCGTGCACCCCAATATGGAAGTTGCCTCCAGACGCCGGAAACTCCTCGATATCTGGGAAACAGCCCCCGGTCTGTACGGCTGGTTGGCGACCGTCGATCACAAGACCATCGGCATCCGGTATCTGTGCACAGCGTTCTTCTTCCTGGTGATCGGCGGGATCGAAGCGCTGGCGATGCGAGTCCAATTGGCCCAGCCGGACCTTAAAATTCTGTCGCCCGATGCCTACAACCAGCTTTTCTCGATGCATGGCACGACCATGATGTTCCTCTATGCCCTGCCTATGCTGTCGGGTTTTTCCAACTACCTGTGGCCGTTGATGCTGGGTTCGCGCGACATGGCTTTTCCGCGACTGAATGCGTTGAGCTATTGGGTTTTTCTGTTTGCGGGCATCTTCCTCTACATCAGCTTTCCGCTTGGTCAGGCGCCAAATGGCGGCTGGTTCGCATACGTGCCAAACACGAGCCTCGAATACGACCCAGGCATCAACATGGACGTGTTCGCGCTTGGACTGGTCTTTCTCGGCATTTCAACTGTGGTCGGTTCAGCCAATTTCATCGTGACGCTGCTGAGGTGCCGTGCGCCCGGAATGTCCGTCAACCGACTGCCAATATTGGTCTGGGGCACGCTCACGGCCTCGGCTGCGAACCTGCTCGCGGTTCCGGCGGTAAGCCTCGCCTGCGCCATGCTCTGGCTCGATCGTCGATATGGCACACATTTCTTCGACGTTAAAGGCGGCGGTCAGCCTCTGCTTTGGCAGCACCTGTTCTGGATATTTGGGCACCCTTGGGTTTATGCGCTTGTCCTGCCAGCAATGGGCATCGTTTCCGACGCACTCCCGGTCTTCTGCCGTCGACCGCTGGTTGGCTATACGCTGGTCGCGATCTCGACCGTGGCAACGATGATCCTGGGCTTCGGCGTCTGGGTACATCACATGTTCGCGACAGGGCTTCCCGTAATGTCCCTATCGTTCTTCAGTGCCGCGAGTTTCGTCATCGCAATTCCCAGCGCGATCGCCGTGTTCGCCTGGATCGCAACCATCTGGACGGGCAAACTTCAGTTAACAACGCCATTCCTTTTCTTCGCCGGCTTTATAATGCTGTTCGTCATCGGCGGGGTTTCGGGCTTCATGACCGCATCGGTCGCACTCGACTGGCAACTGACCGACACCTACTTTATCGTCGCTCATCTCCACTACGTTCTGCTCGGGATCAATGTCTTCCCGGTCGTCGGCGGGCTGCATTTCTGGTTTCCAAAGATGACCGGCAGGATGATGGACGAGCGGCTCGGCAAATGGACCTTCTGGACCATGTTCATCGGGTTCAACGCCGCGTTCTTTCCCATGCATGTGACCGGCTTGATGGGCATGCCCCGACGCATCTATACCTACCCTACGGACATGGGCGTCGGATGGTTGAACATGTTGTCGACCCTCGGTGCGTTTGTCTTCGCCGTGGGTGTTTTTCTATTCCTTATCAACGTAGCAAAAAGTCTCAAATCGGGCCTGCCGGCAGGTGACAATCCCTGGGACGCGCCAACCCTTGAATGGGCGACCACGTCTCCGCCGCCTGTCTATAATTTTGCGACGATTCCTCAAGTCGCCTCGCGTTATCCGCTGTGGGAGGATCGCCTTAAGGAGACCGAAGAGAGGTCGATAATCGGCGATGCCGTTCGTGACGGAATGGTCCTGGATAAAGGCAAGGAGACAATCGGTGTGACACCGCTCGATGCCGAGCCCAATGTCGTATTGAAGATGCCCGGTGATAGCATTCTGCCGTTCTTGCTCTCGGTCGGCATGACGGGGTTGTTTTTCGGTTTGTTGGCGCAAGTCATCTGGTTGGTCGCCCTTGGCGCCGTATGCGAATTCGGCGTTCTGGCACTATGGCTGACGCCGGAGCCACACGCGGCATTGGAAGAGGTCGAAATCCATGACTGACCGAACAGCCAGCGAAACACTACCGGTTGGCGGGTCCGGAACTGTTTCCACCGCGTGGTGGGGAATGGCCTGCCTCATCGCGACCGAGGCAATCCTGTTTGTCTATCTGATTTTCAGCTACGTCTATCTCGGCTCGCAGCAGACCGGTCCCTGGCCGCCGACGGGACCGCCGAGCCTGAAGCTCGTGATCCCCAACACCGTTATCTTGGTCGCCAGCAGCTTCGTGGTCGCCTGGGGCCAAAGCCAATTCCGGCAGACCGGGAACAGCCTCAGACTTGCGCTGGCGCTGGCAGGGACGATAATCCTTGGCTCCGCCTTCATCATCATTCAGGCCTTCGAATGGGCGGGAAAAGGCATCGTGCTCTCGACCAGTGCATATAGCTCCGCGTTCTTCATTCTCACCGGCGTGCATATGGCACACGTCGCGGTGGGACTACTGATCCTGACGATGCTGCTGGTCTGGACGCTTATGGGCCGGTTCAGGGGCGTACATCACGAGCATATCGCACTTGGCGCGCTCTACTGGCACTTCGTCGATGTGGTATGGATCGTTGTCTTCATCACCGCCTATGTGGTCCCTCAATTCTCATGAGCGCTCTACACCCCCTTGCCAAACGTGTTCAACACCCTGCGCCTTTGCGCCATGTTGCGCCCTACCACCTGATTTTGGCGGGGCTTTTCGCGGCACCGGGAGCGTGGCTATTGCAATTGCTGCTTTCGTATTTTCTAAACGGCGATCGTTGCCCTAAAGCCCCCGCCGCTGCGATCATACCGTTCCTCACTGTGCCCACTGCAATCATCGCGGTGATTGCAGTGGCAACCTGTCTCTTTGGATTGTTCGCCGCCCACCGAACATGGCGGCTTACTCGAGCGGAAGCTCCCGGGGACCATCATGAGGCATTGACGGCTGGAGCTGGCCGAACTCGTTTCCTAGGGCTTTGCGGGATTGTTTCGAGTTCCATCTTTCTCGTCGGCGCTCTGTTCGCGCTGCTTGTCCCTTATCTGGTCTTGCCATGCGCCGTCCCCTTTTTCTGAGTGCGGCAGTGGCGGGAACCGCCAGCCCCGCATTAGCCCACGACGCCGGTTCGGCCGTCTGGACATCATGGTTCGGAGACCCACCGGTCGAGGCGCTGCTTGCCATTCTGCTGGCGCTGTATCTGACCGGGCTTGTGACAATGCTTTCGAGCCGACATCAGAAATGGGCGGTCAGCAAGGGTAGGGTGCTGGCGTTTTTTGCTGCTGTTCTAGCTCTTGTTTTAGCACTGCTGTCACCTGTCGACGCGCTTTCGGAAGAGTTGTTTTCGGTCCACATGTTTCAACATCTGCTGCTCATTCTCGCGGTTGCGCCGCTCCTCGCATATTCAAATGGCCATCTTGTCGTTTTGCGAGCGTTTTCAATTTCAACCAGGCGTTCTATCGGGCAGGCAATCGCCGCGATCCCGGGCATGAAACAAGCAGCCCACAAGGAGGTTGCCGCCTGGATAGCCGCAGGCTTATTCGTCACCACGATGTGGTTCTGGCACATTCCAGCGGCCTATGACTGGGCTCTTGGCAACGAAGCCGTCCACGTTTGTGAACACATCACGCTTTTGGTGGCCGCCACGTTTTTCTGGCGCGTGGTACTCACCAGTGGCAAGCGACGCCTCAGCCCAGCAATGGCGGTCGTCCTCGTCTCATTGGTCGGCATACAAGGCTCGTTCCTTTCGGCGTTGATTATGTTTGCTCCTCATCCGCTTTACGCTGCCTATTCCGGCAATGGGCTTGACGACCAGGTACTGGCCGGCGTGCTGATGTGCATCCCTGCGTCTTTCGTCTATCTCGGCAGCACCATCTGGGCATTGTCGCGTATGTTGGGAAACAGTCGCACCCATGTCAGATAGCATCGAGCCCGAGGCATCATGGTGAATATAGGCGCCCGCTGGAAATGGTCGATCGCGGCGGTGGCCCTTTTGGGGTTGGCCACAGCAACCTATTTTTTGAAGCCCGTCACGGGACCCCCACGCAACTTGGCTTTGGCGGGCGACGCCGCCCGCGGCGCCTATATAATCCGTCTCGCCGGGTGCGGTTCGTGTCACACGGACCACGAAAACAGCGGCGCGGCACTTTCCGGCGGCAAACCATTGACGACACCGTTTGGAACATTTTATCCGCCCAACATCACGCCGGATAAGCAAACCGGCATAGGAAACTGGACGCTAGCGCAATTTTCCGATGCGCTGAGCAATGGCAATAGCCCAAGGGGAAATCTGTACCCCGTCTTCCCCTACAATGATTTGACGCTGATGAGCGATCAAGACGTTGTTGATCTCTACGCGGCCGTCATGGCGACGCCTGCGATTGCCCACACGACGCTGCCCAATCGAGTGATCTTCCCTTTCAATATTCGGCTTCTGGTTTCTGGATGGAAGAACCTCTTCTTCTCACCGCATCGCTATCACGACGATCCGTCCCATTCGGCGTCCTGGAACCGCGGCGCTTACCTTGCCAACGGCCTCACGCATTGCGTGGCCTGTCACTCGCCGCTCAACGCGCTCGGTGCGGTTACAAGCGGCAAGAGGTTCACCGGAAATTCCGGCGGCGGTCCCGGAGGAAAAGCGCCACCACTCACAGTGCTTGCACTGCTACAGGACGGTTATACGAGAGACAGCTTCGCGGAAACTCTCAAAACAGGTCTAACTCCCAACGCCGGCAAGGTGGGCGGCGAAATGGGATTGGTGATTTCCGACGAAACTTCACATTGGACGGATGATGATCGCAAGGCAGTCGCCGATTATCTCTTGAATTTGAAATAGGCCGCAGTCCAAGTTGGCTTCGTAAGAACCCAAAAACGAAAAACCCCATCCACTGTTTTCAACAGGAGGGGGTCAACGTCACACCTCCATGGCTGCATGCTTAGCCAATCATTACTTTAGTCGGGGGTTTCGCTAGATTCCGGACGTTGGTAATGGGCCGTTGATGTCAAGGGCTTTGGGACAAGCGCGGTCGGCCGCCAGCCGGATTGGATCAGGGTAACCGAAGAGCGCGGAAAGCAGCGAACGTTCGACCACACCATTCGCAATGGTGCCAGCCCGCCACGGGTCGAATAGCGAAAAAGCCCACCGTGCCGTGGCCGGGGTCGGCGCGCTAAGCGGCAAAATGGGATAGACGACATGAACTCAGTGGCTCAGGTAAGGTCTGGAATTTTCGATGCCGACAGGCTGGCCGCCGACATGAATACCGATTTCGTCTCGCATGGCATGACCGACGCCGCGCCAAAGCCTTGTCGGCATTCCGAAAGAAGATACCGTTTGTGAATTTTTCGCAACGATTTCGCAACGGCTTCACGACTCGCTGAAACTGAGTTCACGTTTGTCGACGCTGATCAAGTTCGCCTACCATATTCGCGGATAGCCGACGCACAGACAGCTGTCTTGTCAGAAACACCAGTTTTGCCGTTTCTTCCAGTTCCTCCGCGGCAAAGACTGCATCGCGAAAACTGCGCCCGGAAACCACCGGACCATGATTGGCCAGCAGGACGGCCGCATGATCGTGCGCCTTGGCCAACACCAGCGGCCTGACGTCGGCCGACCCAGGATGGGTATAGGGCAGAAGCGGCACGCGCCCGACGCGCATCACAACATAGGGCGTGATCGGCGGGATGGCGTCATCTGGATCGGTATCCTCGAGACAGGAGAGCGCGGTGAGTGAAGATGCACCACGCCCGCGGCCTGCGGTCGCGCCTCATAGAATGCCATGTGAAGGGGGATTTCCTTGGTCGGGGCATTGCCTGACACAGCCATGCCCTGGGCATCCAGCTTCGACAGTCTTTCGGGTTCCAGATACCCCAGGCAGGAATTGGTCGGCGTGACCAAAAACCCGTCGGCAAGCCGAGCCGATAGATTGCCGGACGAGCCGGCGGTGTAGCCGCGCCTGAACAGGGATTCTCCCCAGCGGCAGAATTCGTCGCGAAGCTGCTGTTCTTCTGAAGTCACGTGGCGTCACCTCCGAGCACAGCGAGCGCGCGTTCAAAAAAATCATCAGCGCCGAAATTCCCGGACTTCAGCGCGAATGCCAGCCTCGGCTTGCCGTCGAGGACAAGCGCCGGGACTCCCGTATCGATCTCCGGACCGACCTCAAGGGCCGATGCGCCGAATGCC
Organism: Mesorhizobium sp. INR15; assembly: GCF_015500075.1. Classification (NCBI taxonomy): domain Bacteria; kingdom Pseudomonadati; phylum Pseudomonadota; class Alphaproteobacteria; order Hyphomicrobiales; family Phyllobacteriaceae; genus Mesorhizobium; species Mesorhizobium sp. INR15. Next base: position 27,064 of record NZ_CP045498.1, read on the forward strand.
GAGGCGACCGCGCCCGATGTTTCGCCACCAGCTACCACGAGCCGCCGGAAGCCGGCAGATACTGCCTTTGTAGCGAGTTCGGCGAAAATAGTCTCGAACGCTTCGGCCAGCCGTTCGCGCCCATGCCGGGTCTGTGCCGCCGAGACTTCGGAAGGCTCCGCTGTCGAGTAGACCAGCGGGCCCGCACCCTTATGGCTGATCAGGAAATCGAGGCAGCCTGCAACAGCTGCGCCCGGATCTAGTGCGTCGACGGCGTCCAGGCGCTTTGAGGGATGGCCACTGCCATAGGTGGCGATCTGCCGGCGCGTCGCTGAGGAACAACTGCCGGAGAGGATGAGGCCAGGCCCATTGCCCCCTGCGAGGCGCTGCCGACCCCCGATCCCCGGGTGGATTCCAAAATTGCCGGGCAGGCCCATGGCAATCCCTGAGCCGCCAGTAACCAGCCGGTGAGTCCTTGCTATCCGGCCCAGCGCGCGCAGATCGTCATCCGAGATCGCGTCGGTAACGATCAGTCTTTCGCCTTTGCGCTTTGCCAGGCGCAAGGCGGCCTGGCCGCTGCCCGAACGCAGGCTTTCCAGGCCGAGATGGCCGACCTTGAGTGCGGTCTGCCGCGCCAACCATCGCCTGATGTCGGGATCGGGCATTGGCGTCAGTGGGTGATTTTCCATGCCCGACTCACTGAGCAGGCAATCACCGACGAAGAGGTGGCCGTTGTAGATCGTGCGGCGGTTGGCCGGAAATGCAGGGCAAACCAGCGCTAACGTCGTGTCTAATTCCAGAAGCAGCGCTTCCGCGACCGGGCCGATGTTGCCTTGCGGCGTGGAATCGAAAGTTGAACAGTATTTGAAAACGATCTGTTGGGCGCCGTTGGCAACCAGCCACCTGCAGGCAACCAGCGATTGCGCCACTGCCTCGCTAGCCTCGCTCGAGCGCGTCTTCAGCGCAATGACCGCTGCGTCGATCTCTGCCTTCAGTCGTCCGGTCGGCGTGCCGACGAATTGAACGGTTCGAGCGCCGGCCTTGGCGAGGGTGTTGGCGATGTCGCTGGAACCCGTGAAATCGTCGCCGATGACGCCGATCTTCATTCGTTGTGGTCGCCCGTCGCGCGATCGCCCGTGTCATGGTCGGCCACCTCGTGATGACTTGAGCGCTGGCGCCAGAACATCGTCGTCAACTGATCCAGATGCTCACGCATCGCCTGCTCCGCGCGATCGGGCTCGCGTGCGACGATGCCGTCGTATATGGCGCGGTGGGCCTCGTACGCCGTCTGTTCCTGCCCGTCAGCGGCAAGCGTGACAATACGCTGTTCCTTCAACCATTCCGAGATCTGGTCATGCAAGGCGACGAAGACGAGATTGCGCGCGATGCGCGCCAGCTCGAAGTGGAACGCGATATCGGTGCTGGTGAAACGATCACGGTCACCGATTGCCAACCGGTTGGCTTCGAGCGCCTGGGCGAGGGATTGAAGATCCTCCTGCGTCGCTGTCCGTGCCGCCTCGCGGGCAAGGCCGACCTCGAAGAACATGCGCGCACCCTGAAAGGAGCGCTGCCCTTCCTCGGTCGACAGCATCTGCCGGACGGCGGGCGCCATACCGGTGAAAATATGACTGGCGGTCGGCATCAGCACCTTGGCGCGGGCGCCGTTGGTGAGTTCGACGAGCCCGGCCTTCTGTAGCGAGATCAACGCCTCGCGAATGGCCGGGCGGCCAACGCCGAAGCGCGCTTGCAGGTCACGCTCGGGCGGTAGCTGGTCTCCGGGCTTTAATTTGCCGGAGAGAATCTGGCCCTCGAGATGTGTGGCCACATGCTCGAAGAGTTTCTTGCGTTCTATGATTAGGGGGTCGACCATAGACCTTTCATACCATCATGCTTGACAACCATGCAACAGCTTGCAATGCTAAAAATGCGAGATCGAAAACGATGGCTGAGATGCTGCGAGCATCGGCCAGCGGCGGTTTGGGCCGCTCGCTCTTGCACGCCACATCGGCAGCCTGACTTGCTTGTTAAGACGGCGATCGCATCGCCAAGGGAGGAATTTGAATGAAAATCGCCATTCTGGGCGGCGGCGGAGCTATGGGCGGGATATTCGGGGGATATCTTGCACGCGCCGGCAATGACGTGACGCTCATCGACGTCTCCAAGGCGGCGGTGACGGCAATCAACGACAACGGCCTGACCATCGAAGAGAAGGATGGTTCGCAGCCGGTGATCAAGGTGCCGGCAAGCGACAATCCCGCAAGCGTCGGACCGGTCGATCTCATCATCAATTTCGTAAAGTGCTATCACACCGAAGTTGCGGTTCGGGCTGCAGCACCTATGATTGCCAAGGATACCGCGGTGCTCAGCCTGCAGAATGGCTGGGGCAATGCACCGCGCATTGCCTCAATTGTCGGCGAGGACCGAGTGCTGGTCGGCTTGACCTATCATGGCGGCACGCTACTGGCTCCCGGCCGCGTCAAGCATCCCGGTTCGGGCATGACTTATATTGGCGAGCTAACCGGCAAGCCGACCGAGCGCCTAGGCAAGGTCATCGAGACCTTCCGCGCCGCGCAGATTGAGACGACGCAGTCGGACAAGATCCTGAACGAGGTCTGGAAAAAGCTGGCGCTCAATGCCTGCACCCTGCCGGTTGCCGGGCTACTGCATTTCATGTCGCACGAACTCGTCGCCTTCGACGGCACCAAGAGCCTGATGGCCGCTATCCTCAAGGAGGTGGTTGCCGTTGCCACCGCGCAAGGCATCGCGCTCGACTACGACGAACGCTGGGCAGCGATCACCGGCCTGCTCGAAAACGCCGTTGGCGGCAAGGCGTCCATGCTGCAGGACGTCGAAGCCAGGCGGCAAACCGAGATCGAGGTCATCAACGGCGCCATCGTCGCGGCCGGCCAGCGCGTCGGCGTGCCGACCCCGCACAATGAGACGATGGTCTGGATGATCGAGGCCGTTGAGAGCCATTACCTCCAGGCCAAGGCTCAGTAGCGCCATGGCGCCCAGGCTGGAAATCAAGAACCTTTCCAAATTCTTCCCCGGCGTGCGGGCGCTCGATGACGTCTCGATGAGCGTGGATGGCGGGGAAATCCACGCACTGCTCGGCGAAAATGGGGCAGGCAAGTCAACCCTCGGCAAAATCGTCGCCGGTGTTTATCTGCGCGACCAGGGCACCATCCTTGTCGATGGTGTTGAAACCGGCCAGCCCGACGAAAAGGCTGCCGGCGATCTCGGTATCGGTATCGTGCATCAGGAAGGCTCGCTTGTGCCGCAGCTCTCGGTCGCCGAGAACATCTTCGCCGGCCGGCAGCCCACGCAATGGCTGGGTCAGGTCGATGTCCGCGCCATGCGGGATCGGGCCAGGGCGCTTATCGCCCAGCTTGGCGTGGTTATCGATCCGGCATTGAAGGTCTCAGCTCTGTCGCCGGCGCAGGCCCAGATCGTCGAGATCGCCAAAGCGTTGTCTCGCGACCTCAGGATCCTGATCCTCGACGAGCCTACAGCCGCACTGACCCTGACTGAAACCGAAAAACTGTTCGACGTGGTGCGCCGGCTGGCCGGAAACGGGGTCTCGATCATCTACGTCTCGCACCGCCTCGCCGAGATTTTTGCACTCTGTCATTCGGTGACGGTTCTCAAGGACGGCAGGCTTGCCGGGACCCGCCGCGTTGCCGAGACCACAACGGACGAACTGATCCGCCTGATGGTGGGGCGCGATGTGCATTTCGCGCGCTCGACGGCTGCCCGCAAGATCGGCGACATCGTGCTCGAAGCCGAAAATGTCCACGCGCCGCCACTGGTGCGGTCGGCCTCGATCAAGGTGCGGGCCGGAGAGATCGTCTGCCTGGCCGGACTTATCGGGTCCGGACGCAGTGAATTCTGCGAGGCGATCTTTGGCGCGCGCCGGAAGCGCTCGGGATCGATCCGGATCGTCGGCACGCCGATCGATCCGAAAGGCCCGTGGGACGGCAAGCACGCCGGTATCGGCATGGTGCCGGAGGATCGCAAGGCGGCCGGCCTGTTCCTTGGCATGGACATCGTCAACAACGTTGCCGCGACGGTTCTTTCCAAGGTTTCGGCGGGGGTAAACTTTTCCAACTCAAAGGCTGAAGCGCTAGCGAAGAATTTCATCGACGAACTGCGTATCGCGACGCCGAGCGTCTATCAGGTTGTCGGCAATCTCTCCGGCGGCAACCAGCAAAAAGTGCTGCTCGCCAAATGGCTGGCAATGGAGCCGCGCCTGCTGATCGTCGACGAACCGACGCGTGGCGTCGACGTCGGCGCACGCTCGGAAATCTATCGGCTGTTGCGGGCACTCGCCGACAAGGGCGTCGCCTTGCTCGTCGTGTCCTCGGACCTGCCTGAGGTGCTGGCTCTTGCCGACCGCATCGTTGTGATGGCGGAAGGCAGGACCGTGGGTGAACTGCCGGGCGAAGGCGCGACCGAAGAACAGGTGCTGCGTCTCGCCACCAGATACACGGCTTCGGTGGCTGAAGCTCGCGATCAACCAGGGATAGCGGAGGCATGACGATGCGGATCACGCAACCGATGGCGGAGAATGCCGAACGCCGACGCGAAAATCTTTTCGTGCGTGTTGTGCGGCGCCTAGCCGATTCCAGGGAATTGACGCTCTTCGTGCTCGTCATCGCGCTCGCGCTAGCGATGAGCATCGTCTACCCGAACAACTTCCCCACCGCATCCAACATGCGGGCCGTGCTTCTCAACCTGGCTCCTGTCGGGATCCTTGTCTGCGGCATGATGCTATTGATGATCGGCGGCACATTCGACCTGTCCGTCGGCTCGACCCTGGCCTTCTCCGGGGTCTGGGCCGCTGTCGTGGCAGGATGGTGGGGCTGGCCGGCCGAAGTCGCGATTGTGGTCGGGATTCTGGTTGGCGCTCTGTGCGGCCTGGTCAATGGGCTGATCGTCACGCGCATCGGTATCAATGCGCTGATAGCCACGCTCGGCACCCTAACCATCTATCGCAGTCTGACCTATGTCACCGCCGGCACCGGTGTCACACCGATTACCGACGCCTTCGCCGCTTATGGGCGGGCAGCGGATCCGCTGCTGCGCATCCAGTCGCCATTCTGGGCGATGCTGGTACTTGTGCTCATCGGTGGCTGGCTGGTCGCGCGCACGCGCTTCTTCCGGCAGTATTACTTCATTGGCGGCAATCCTCGCGCAGCTCAGCTCTCGGGCATTCGCGTCGACCGGCTCATCTTGATCGGCTTCGTCATCATGGGAGCGCTGGCAGGCTTGGCCGGCGTTCTGGGAGCGGCGCGCCTCAACAGCGCGGTCGTCAACGCCGGCGTTGGCATCGAGCTGAAGGTGATCACCGCCACGGTGCTTGGCGGCGCCAGCCTGAAAGGCGGCGAAGGCACGATCCTCGGTGGCATTCTCGGCGTGCTTTTTATCGCACTCATCGAGAACGCCATGATCATCAACGCGATCGGCGTGTTCTGGCAGGGACTGGTGGTGGGTCTGGTCCTGCTGTTTGCCGTCTCGCTCGATCGTTTCAAGACCAGCGGCCGCGCATGAAATCAGGCGAGGACGGGAGGAGGCATTCGGACAACCGGATGACATGCGGGAACTGGGACTAGAAAAACAACATCAGGAGGAAACGGGCATGAAATCAACAATGAGAACGATACTCTCCGGCGCAGCCCTAGCTGCCACGGCATTGCTCTGCACTTTGCCTGCTAATGCGCAGGAATCATCCTTCGGGCCGGCCAACGCGAAAGAGACCTACTACTGGATTTCCAATAAGGCGAACCTGCCGCTGTTCGTGCAGTATGACTATGTCGGGATGAAGCGGATCGCCGAAGAGCTCGGTGTCAAGGTGATCGTTGCCGGACCGACAGATTTCGACGTGCCTGGCTTCATCTCTGCAGTCGATCAAGTCTGCGCGCAGAAGCCGAACGGCGTCTCCGTCGTCGGCGGCTGGGACCCGTCGCTGACGGAGTCAGTCAAGAAATGCATGGAGCAAGGCGTGCCAACCGTTGTCGATGACGGCGATCTGCCGGCCTCTGGCCGTCTCGCCTATATCGGCACCAACTGGACTCAGGTCGGCGTCGCGCAGGCCAAGAAGCTGATGGAAATGCTGCCCAAGGGCGGCAAAATAGCGTCGATGTCGATCATCAACGCCGGAAACATGCGTGAGGCCGTAGCAGGCTTCAAAGCCTATGTCGAAGCCAATGGCGGCGGCAAATACACCATCGTCGCCAATGAGGATGACGGCGGCGACGCGCAGAAAGCCGCGCAGGTCACGGCGGCGATTCTTGCGGCCAATCCCGACATCGCCGGTCTCGCCGGTTTCGATTCTGAATCCGGCGCCGGCATCGTCACGGCACTGCGTGAAGCCGGCAAGAAGCCCGGCGACATCAAGGTGACCGCGATGGAGCAGACGCCTGACTTCTTCAAATCCGCGAAGGAAGGCTGGGTCGACGCCATCGTGGTGCAAAACCGCGAGCTGTTCATCTACTACGCGGTCAAGTTGCTGCACGACTACAACACCAACACGCTGAAGTCGGCTGGCCTCTCGTCGAAGGATGGCGGCCGTCCGATCCCGGACTCTCTCGATACGGGCGTCATCCTGATCACCAAGGACAATGTCGACAAGGTATTGACGGCGCTAAACGTGAAATAGGCAGAAACTCAATGTCGCGGAGCCTTGCGTCAGGCTCAAGCAGCGTCCGGCGGCGTGATCTCCCTCGCCGTCGGACAGCCAACCAATCCCAAGGATATGAAATGGCTCTTCATCCCACCACCCGCATGCGCTTCCACGGCGTCGCCGCCTACGAAATCTTGACGCGGGACGGATTGCGCATCCTGTGCGATCCGTTTCTGGACCAGAATCCCGGCGCGGCAACAAAATCGACCGACTTCGATCATGTCGATCTGGTCATCGTCAGCCATGCGGCCTTCGACCATCTCGGCGATACCGACAAGATCGCCGCGAAATATGGCTGTCCAATCGTTTGCGGAGGCGAGGTGAAGGCGTGGCTGATGGACCGTGGCATCCCGGCCAACCAGATCCGCGCCACGACCTGGGGCATTAGGGTCAAGGTGGCCGGCATCGAGATTCAGCCGCTCGAATGCCATCACTGGTCGCAGATCAGGCTGAAGGACAATTCCTTCATTTCCGGCGTGCCGATGGCCTTCATCGTCTATGCCGACGACAATCTGCGCTTTTACCACTACGGCGACACGGCCATCTTTTCCGACCTCAAGCTTCAGGCAGAACTTTACAAGCCGAATGTCGGCTGTATCGGAATCGCCAATCCGCAAGAGATTCTTCACCTGAACCCAATGCCGGGCGAGATGCTGACCGGCGAGATGAGCCCTTATGAAGGCGTTCTCGCAACGCAATGGCTTGGCCTGGAGACAGTGCTGCCGTGCCACTACATCAAACTCGATGGTGACAAGGACGTCGCCGAATATATGAAGCATCACCGGGAGGCCAAGGCGCGCGGCGAAGCGATCGCCGATCCCTATCTGCTGCGTGCCGGAGACTGGATCGAGTTCGATCGCGACGGCAAGGTCGTGCGACCGGCCAAGGCGGCTTGAGGACATGCGTGCCGCAATCTTTGATGAGCCGTTCAGCTTGCGCATCGCGGAAGCGCCGAAGCCGGTTCCAGGCCAGGGCGAGGTTCTCGTTCGGGTCAGGGCCGCGGGGCTGTGTGCTGGCGACCTTTACATCTACACCGGCAAGAACCCTTACGTGACCTATCCAAGGATCGGCTGCCACGAGATCGCTGGCGTGGTCGAGGCCTATGGCCCGGGCACCAGCGGCCCCGCGATCGGCACACGCGTCGTCGTCGATCCCTTCGTCGGCTGCGGCCGCTGCTATCCCTGCCGGCTCGGCAAGCGCAATTGCTGCGCCAACCTCACCATTGTTGGCGTTCATCGCGAGGGCGGCTTTGCGGACTTCGTCACGGCGCCGGCTCAGAACCTGAATGTTGTGCCCGACAATATTACCGATTTCGAGGCTGCCTTCGCGGAGCCGGTGGCGATCGGCGTGCAGGGGTGCCGGCGCGGCGTGGTCACGGCTGAAGATACCGTGCTGGTACTCGGTGCAGGACCAATCGGTCTGGCGATCGTTGAGGTCGCGTGCGCGCTCGGCGCCAAGGTCTATGCCACCGATATCTCGCCAGACCGATTGTCCACCGCCGCCGATCTTGGCGCTATCCCGATCGCCGGAGGAGTTGGCCTGGTTGAGCGCGTGCTTGAGATCACCAAGGGCGAAGGCATGCCGGTCGTCATGGAAGCAACAGGCGTTGCTCCGGTCATGGAACAGACCATCGAGCTCGTCGCCGCCGGCGGGCGCATCGTCATTCTAGGGCTGCTGAAGAAAGGCGTCGGCGTCACCTTCCCGGGTCTCGATTTCACCCGCAAGGAGGTGACCATCCTGGGCTCACGTGCCTCCGTCGATTGTTTTCCCGAGGCACTCGAATTGCTTGCCTCGGGCAAGATTCACTACCCGAAGATTGCAAGCTCCTTCGCGCTCAGCGAAGCGCCGGCCGTCTTCCAGAAACTCGCGGACAATCCAATGGCCCTGCACAAGGCCGTATTCCTTTCGGAGGACTAGATGAAGCTTGTTACCTTCTCCCACCCTCAGGGAGGCCACAGTCATCATGCCGGCGTGCTCGACGGCGATCACGTCGCCTGCCTGACGGAAGCCGGTATCGCCGGCAGCGTGATGGAGATCGTGCTGGGCGGCAAAGCCATCCTCGACCGTATCCGCGATGGCCTTGCCAAGGCTCCGCGCCATGCGCTCGCGGACGTGATCCTCGAGGCGCCGATCCGCCCGGGCAAGGTGCTGTGCTCCGGCATCAACTACAAGGGCCACGCCGAGGAAAATCCCAACGCGAAAATGCCGACCGAACCGTTTTTCTTCACCAAGCTGCCGACCTCGGTGGTCGGACCCAATGTGCCGGTTGAAAAGCCTGTCAGGACAGAGCAGATGGACTACGAGGTGGAGTTTTCCGCCGTCATCGGCAAGAAACTGCACAAAGCAAAGGAAGCCGACGTGATGCCGGCAATCTTCGGCTATACGCTTCTCAACGACATTTCGGCACGTGACGTCCAATTCAAGGACAACCAGATCACCATCGGCAAGAACTTTGCCGGCTTCTCGCCGATCGGTCCGTGCATCGTGACCTCGGACGCGATGCCGCATCCCGATAATGTCGCGCTGAAGACACGGCTGAACGGCAAGACCCTGCAGGACGGCAGCACTTCGGACTGGCTGTTTTCCCTGCCGCAACTCGTCTCCTTCCTGTCGCAATACATTCCGCTCGAACCTGGCGACATCGTCTCGACGGGAACGCCGGCCGGCGTCGGCATCTTCCAGAAGCCGCCGATCTTCATGAAGGCCGGCGACGTCGTCGAGATCGAAGCCGATGGCATCGGCATCCTTAGAACACCCATCGTTGCGGGATAAACATGGCGACGGTGGCGATCCGGATTGGGGTGATCGGCTGCGGCTTCTACGCGCAGAACCATCTGCATGCGTGGAAGGAACTCGCTGCCGATGGGGCCGTGCTTGCCGCGGTCTGTGATGTGGATCCCGGCAAAGCCGAGGCAGCGGGCCGGACATTTGGCGTGCCCTTTTACACGGATGCCGCTGCTTTGCTTGCGACCGAGCGTCTTGACGGCGTCGACATCGTCACCCGTCACGACACGCACCGCGCGCTCTGCGAACTGGCGATTGCGCGAGGCGTTGCCATTATCGTGCAAAAGCCGTTGGCCCCGAACTGGGACGACTGCGTCGCCATTGTCGAGGCAGCCGCAAAGGCCGGCGTGTGGCTCGCGGTGCATGAAAATTTTCGCTTCCAGACGCCGATGCGCCATGTTCGGCGCGTCATCGACAGCGGCGCCATCGGCACGCCGAACTGGGCGCGAGTGACATTCCGAACCGGCTTCGACGTCTATCTCACGCAGCCTTATTTCTACGACGAGGAACGGCTGGCAATCGCCGATGTCGGCATCCATGTGCTCGACCTCGCACGCTTCTTTCTCGGCGAGGTCGAGCGCATCTCCTGTGAGACCCAGCGCCGCAATCCCAAAGTGCGGGCCGAGGACACGGCCACGATGCTTTTGCGCCATCGCAGCGGCGCCGTCAGCGTTGTCGAATGCACATACGAGGCACGGCGCGACCCCGATCCGTTTCCGGAAACGCTGGTGGAGATCGAGGGCGACAAAGGCTCGATCATCGTTCGTCCGGGCTCGATCATGCGGGTCACCAGCAACGGAACAACGACCGAGGAGGACATCGGCTCACCATTGCGGTCCTGGACCAGCAATCCCTGGCATGTCGCGCAAGAAGGCGCATTCATGGCCTGCCGCCATTTTCTCGATTGCCTTCAGCGCGGCGTGCCTGCCGAAACCTCCGGCAAGGATAATCTCAAGACCTACGCCCTGGTTGACGCAGCCTATCGCGCGGCCGCCGAACATCGGGCAATCATTCCCGCCCAATGGAAAGAAAACACCGGCGCCCTCTCGATGGAGCGGTGGGCACAATGACTGCGATGGGTCAGCAAAAGGCGCAAAGGCGATCGAAGCAAAAGGCCCGTGCAGCCACCTTCGCGATCACCGTGACGTTTGAACTTATCAAGGGCGGCCTTCCCGAATTTCATCGGCTGGTTAGCGAGAACGCGGCGCTTTCCGTCAAGCTCGAGCCGGATTGCTTGCGCTTCGATGTGTTGACGCCGTTGGATGCAACCGGTTCCACGGGTGTTTTCCTCTATGAGATATATACGGATCGCGCGGCCTTTGACCTGCATCTTGCCTCGGACCATTTCCGTCAATTCGACCAGCGCTCGCGCGACCTGGTGATCAACAAGACCGTTCTCGCCTATGCCGTGCTGGAAAATGCCAAGGTCGCGGAACGCATATGAGCGGCTACGTCACCGCGTTTGATCTGTTCGGGACGAACGAGCCGGTTGCCGAACGTCGGACCCTTACGGCCGGACCGCTGACCGCGATCCTTGAAGAGGGCAACCTTCGCACGATCTGCTTCGCTGGCGTCGAGGCGGTCCGAGCGATCAACTATCTGGCGCGAGACGCATCCTGGGGCACATACAAGGCAGAGCTTTCGAACATTCGCATATCGGAAGACGAGGCCACGTTTGAGGTTGGCTACGACGGGCTGTGCACCGGTCCGCAGGGCCGCTTTTCCTACCGGATGACAATAAGAGGCAAGGATTCCGGCGCGCTGACGATGGAAGCGGAAGGCGTCGCTCTCACTGACTTCCCAACCAATCGCACCGGGTTCGTTGTGCTCCATCCTTCCGAGACAGCAGGCGGACGGCTGGCGATCACACACAGTGACGGCCGGATCGAGGAAACGGTATTTCCCGAGGCGATCAGCCCAGATCAGCCGGCCTTCGACATCGCCACGATGACGCACGAGCCGCAACCCGACATGGTCTGCACGGTCAGCATGGAAGGCGATGTTTTCGAGATGGAGGATCAGCGCAACTGGACCGACGCCTCGTTCAAGGCATATGTCCGTCCGCTGTCGAAGCCGCGACCCTATATCATCGCCAGCGGTTCGAAGGATGTCCAGCGTGTCACGGTCTCCATCCAGGCCAAGACACCGAAGACCCGCCCTCGAGCCGCAGACCGGGCGACGCTGACGCTAGGTGGACCTGCCGGACGGATGCCGGCCATGGCTCTGTTTCTCGACCCAGATGACCTGCCCGAAGCCTTGGCCTCAGCACCCCTGCTGGGCCCGGCACAGCAAGTTATTATCCGATTCGACAGCTCGCGCGGACATAATGCAAAGACGCTGGCAGAGGCATCCAGATTGGCTGCCTCGATCGGAGCCCTGCTGGCGATCGAGGCGGTCTTCGATGCGGTCGACCCGACGTCGGAGGCAAAGGCTGTCGTCAATGCGATCCGGTCGTCGGGTATCGAAGCCAGCGCTGTCCTGATTTCACCCCGGCGGGAATTCAAGACAAGGGGGTCGAACCTGGTCCCTCCGGGCGAACGGCCAGTCAGCGATCTCGTTGACGCGCTCAAATCAACCGGTATCACTGCTGCCATCGGCGCCGGCACCCCTTCCTTGTTCACTGAATTCAATCGCAACCCGCCAATCGGCGATGCCGATTTCATCTTCTTCGGCAACGCCGCGGTCGTACATGCAGCCGATGACCTTTCCGTCATGGAAACCTTGGGCGTCTATCCTTCCGTCATCGCCACGGCGCGGTGTCTGTGCCCGGAAAAACCGATTTGGCTCGGTCCCTGCACGATCGGAATGCGCCACAATCCCTACGGCCCCGGTGTGGCAGCAAATCCTGGTCGTGTCAGAATACCTGCTTCGGGCGAGGACCCTCGGCATGGCGCGCTGTTCGGTGCGGCCTTCGCGGTTGGTGTCGCAGCTGAGGCTGCCGCGGCTGGTGTCGACCGACTCATGATCGCGTCTCCAAACGGTTCATTCGGCCTGCTCGGCCCGACCGGAATTCACCTTCCTATCCAGGCAGTCCACGCCGCGCTCGCGGCCGCAGCCGGTGCGGAGCGCTACGAGGTGTCTTTCGATCGCTCGGGTATCGCGGCTGTTGCATATCGCAGCGGCGAGAGTACCCGCATCCTGATCGCAAATCTTACCCCCGAGGATATCGAGCTTTCGATCCCTCGGGCTATCGACTCAGCCTGTATCATCGAGCCGTCGGCGAAGGTTTCAACATTGCAAATCAAGTCGTTACTGCTGGGTCGCTATCGAACGATGATACTCACTGCATCCGCATCGGTCGATGCTCGATACCGCTCGGCGATAGCCCCTTGACCCAAGACGGACTACCGTTAGGCGTGCGTCTTAGAGGACATTCAGATTAGCGCTTGTAGGATCGGTCAGCCGTTTCCAGACTGCCCATTACGCGACTTTTTGAGCACAAATGGCGAACGGACGGAAGTCGGCCCTCGGGCCTATTCAAAAGGGTTTTCCAACCGTCGGACGCTCCGGAGCACCAAGTCGAAATTCGGCATAGGGCCACAGATCATGGCGATCAAGGCACCGTAGTCTCGCCGCAGGGCGTCGGCAGCAGGGCGAAGGTCGGCGGTTCGGCAGATGCACGGTCGTATTCCTTGCGGTTGAAAAACATGCGAGCATGAGCCACGCAGTCGGCGCCAAGATCCCTGTTCGCCATCGCCCGGCGGCCGGTTTCAGACTCCATGAGCCGATGAATGTTATAACCGTGGCGTGAGATCCGTTGTCCGCCACCACGCTGCTCACTCTTACGCTCAAACCAGTGCCGCAGGCCATGAAGGATCAAGACTTAGGCCCAAAAGGTCCGCTCCGGATCGACCGTCGTTACCACTTGTCATCGCAAAGAAGCCCGACCGCGTGATCAAACGATGTTGATCAAGCGGCGGCCGTCTCTCGCGAACTTGCCTGGTCGATCCTGATGGCGATGTGATGCCAGAAGGTGCCGGCATTAGGTGGTGTGAATTCGTAGGTGAAACGCTCGGCGGGCTTGATCGGCGATTGTGTCAAGCCCGGCACGCCATCCATGGCGTTCTACAACCTGATGCCGTGCCAATGAACCGTGGTGTTTTCGTCAAGCCCGTTCTCGACGACAATACGGATCGGCTGACCCCGTCTGATGCGAAGCGTCGGACCAGGGATCGTACAGGCGCCATCGAGGCGCGATCAGATCGAAAGTTGGAACCACGCGGCCATTGACGTGTCCATGCAAAAATCAAATGTCGTGCAGACCGACAATCACGCTTTCAAGCGCCATCAGTGCGTCCCGTGCGCCGTCCGCATCTCCTTTCTCGAAATCATCCCCGCTCTGCCCCATCGTATTGGTGACATGAGCAAGGCAGAGCACCCGCGCGCCTGCAGTGCGGGCAAAAGTGTAAAGTGCAGCCGCCTCCATCTCAACCGCGAGGATGCCTTTGGTCCGCGCTGCGTTGATGGCTTCGATGGTTTCACGAAAGGGCGCATCCGTCGTCCAGCTTGCCCCGACAATGCTATGCAGCCCCGTCTGCGCCAGCGCGCTTGCCGCCCGCGTCACAAGGTCAGGGACAGCCTCGGCGAACTCCGACGGAGGAGCGTAGTGATAGCTGGTCCCCTCGTCCCGCAACGCCCTGTCGATGACGACAAAGTAAGGTGGAGGCCCCGCCGGCACAATCTGCCCGGCCGAGGTGAGGCTCACGAGCAGCTGGCATCCAGTGGCGAAAAGTTCTTCGGCTACGAGGACGGCAAAGGACGCGCCGACCACCCGCCCCACAATCCCGACACGCTGGCCGCCAAGGTCGAATGTGTCCAGTTCGGTGTGATAGCAGGGCCAGTTCGCAAACGGTTGCGCTGACCCCGTTCGGCGCAAGTGGCGTACCAAGTCGCCATCCGGATCCAGAATGCATACTGGCGGCACTTGCTCAGCGGCCAACCCCTTCTGTCGCCGAGCCTCTCGCAACAGAGCCGCAGGGGTAAATACGGATGTCGTGGCTATGTGCTTGTTGTCGAGAATGGGTGGAGTGACCATATTCCGCTAACCTTGAACCGGAGGGAGAAACTTATGGGAAGCGAGAGCCGTCAGGCCCATTGGGAGGACGTGTACACCAGGAAAAGCGAGAAAGAAGTCAGCTGGTTTGAAGAGAATCCCGCTCCTTCGCTCGAACTGATTGCCGCTTTAGCGCCAACCAACGACCTGGCTATCATCGACATCGGAGGGGGTGCTTCACGTCTGGTTGATAGCCTTATCGAAAAGGGCTTTAGGGACATCACGGTCCTTGATTTGTCCTTCGCCGCATTGGAGGCTGCCAAAACCCGCCTTGGAGAACGGGCCGCGCAAGCCCATTGGCTCGTTGCCGATGCCACGAGATGGGAGCCGTCGCAAAACCTACGACATCTGGCATGACAGAGCCGCCTTCCATTTCCTTACCGAGGAGCAGGATCGTGTTGCCTACGTCGCGCGCCTGAGGCGAGCCCTAAAGGCCGGAGGACACGCGATCATTGCCACTTTTGCCCCTGACGGGCCAGACCGATGTAGCGGTCTTCGCGTAGAGCGTTATGATGCGACGAGCCTCGGCCAGACGCTCGGGCCGGGATTCGAGTTAGTCGACACTCGGCAGCATACGCATGTGACGCCTTGGGGTTCAACTCAGTCATTCCAAATCAGTATTTTTCGGCGGGTTGCCTCGTAGTAAGCGCCTCCCTGCACGATCTGTCGATCATTGAATTCCGGGCTGGAAATTACAGCGGAAAACTCAATTCTGAACGGTCCAGTTCCTGGAGATCGGATCATGATTTGTGGCCTCATGCGGCCAGCTTTTCCAGTCTCATTTTCGATGCGAACTCGGCTGGCGTGATGTTGGCAAGGGTCGAATGTGGTCGGTGCTCGTTATGATCCTCCTTCCATAGCTGAATCCCTGTCAGCACTTGGGCAAGGTTCAGAATTGCGACAAGCCGAACGACCGGGAGCAGCGTATTGCCTGAGATGATCTCGGAAGCCATGCAACGCGCTATAACGCGCATGCAGGCTATACAGCCGCTAGGAAAACGAGCTTCGCAAAAAGCCCCTATGACCGGTGCGGCAAAGAAGCCGAACGGATCTTTGTCAGGTGTGGAGTATCGCGCCAAATGTAACAAATCGGCTTTCCGTGACGAAGTACGAATTATCATCTCATGTCCGCCGTCACCCTTTTTTGGTGGGCAGACAGTTCAGGAGTGAGCCATGCTTGATCGACGTGCTTTTCTCATCGCTCTGACCGCCGCATCAACGTTCGCCTCGGCTCCTTCCGCGCTCGCCGCCGATCAGATGGCCTTCACCCAGCAGGCTTTCGACGCCGCGCAAAAGGCGGGCAAGCCAATCCTGGTCGAGATCACCGCGTCGTGGTGCCCGACTTGCAAGGCGCAGAAGCAGGTGCTTGGAGGGCTGCTACCCATGCCTGAGCACAAGAATCTGGCGGTCTTCGAAGTTGACTTCGACGCCCAAAAGGATGTCGTGCGGGCTTTCAACGCGCAAATGCAGAGCACGCTGATCACCTTCAAGGGCGCCACAGAAGTCGGAAGACTGGTCGGCGAAACCAAGGCGGATGCCATCAAGCAGCTGCTCGATACGACGATCTGAGCGACCGCTATGCTTGGTGGACTGGGTTTTTCGTTGCTTGCGGGTGTGCTATCGACGGTTTCGCCCTGCGTCCTTCCTTTGATCCCGGTCGTGCTCGGTGCCGCGGCGAGCCAGCATCGCTACGGCCCTGCGGCGCTAGCGGCTGGCTTGGCCATTTCGTTTACCACCATCGGTCTTTTCATCGCGACGATCGGGTTTTCAATCGGGCTTGACGGCGGCATCTTCCGGAGCGCCGCCGCGATCGTGATGCTTTGCCTCGGTTTCGTCCTCGTCGTTCCTTCATTTCAGGCGCAATTCTCGCTCGCCGCGGGGCCGGTCGGCAATTGGGCCGAACAACGCTTCGGCGGATTTTCGTCGGTCGGGCTGTGGGGCCAGTTCGGAGTCGGCCTGTTGCTCGGTGCGGTCTGGAGTCCATGCGTCGGTCCGACGTTGGGCGCCGCATCCGTGCTTGCGGCGCAAGGTCATAACCTCGCGCAGGTTGCCGTCACTATGATCATTTTCGGGATCGGCGCGGCACTTCCGCTTTTGATCCTTGGGACACTGTCGCGCGAAACTCTTTTGCGCTGGCGCGGTCAGTTGGCCAGTGCCGGCAGCGGGCTGAAAATCGCGCTCGGGTTTGTGCTGATCACCACCGCCGCTGCGATACTCACCGGCGTCGACAAGGCGATTGAAACCGCCTTCGTTAACGCCTCGCCCGCGTGGCTGACGGCCTTGACGACACGTTTTTGAAGAAACTCCCGACGGCATCGGGCGGCCGTGGAGACGTCGACTTGAAGCGCCCGAAACACCGCAACCGTTGCGCCATGCAATGGCGCAACAAGGAGGAAACAATGAACGCGTTGAAACTAACCACTCTGTTCTGTCTGTTCGGCCTTTCGGCTACACCGGTCTTGGCCGATGATGCGATGGGCATGATGAAAATGATGAAAGGTGGCGAGGTCATCGCCGTGATGCCTGACGGTCACATGGGAACGATGACCATGACCGATGAAAAGATGATGGGCGACATGATGAAGATGTCGAAGCCCCTCGATCATTGCGTCATGATGATGACCGGCGCCGACGGCAAGACCTACATGGTGGACACCTCGACGCCTGAGGCAACGAAAGAATGCGAGAAGATGGCGAAGTAGCATCCATTCGGCACGAAGCCGCCGGTTAAAGGCGGTTTCGTGCTGGGTGTCGCCAGGTTTGAATCCAGCGTCCGAGCAACAATCGCCTCTGAAGAATCGACCGGTTCAGGACCTGAATTCTCAAACTCGTTCTTCTGACCAACTTGAACGGTTGTCGCCAGCTTCAACCCGTACCACATCGCCCCTCCGGTCCGTGGTCGCGTCTCCGCATTTGTCTGCCGATTTGTGATTAGCCTATTGCGTACACCTTACTTTCATCGCGCGCGCGGGCGATGGTTTCGAGGAGCTGATGGCGGGCGGTAGCAGCGGCGCGCATGGCGGCGACATCCACATGAAGTGCGCACACCTCATCCGCTTCAGCGCCGAGGGGCATATCCCGGATATCGACCTCATAGCGCGGCCCGGTGATGGGTCGGATCGCAATCAAGACAGCACATCGACGGCAGGCCCGGCGCCCTGTGACGTTGTGCGTTCGCAAGAAAGTCTGGCTGCGCCCTCCGGCGGGGAAGGTGTCAAGCAGGCTCGGGAACGATATCTCCATTAAACTGTTTTCCAAGCAGGGTGGAGATGTGGTCATGGCAGATGCGTTGGCGGCCCCGCAACCCATCGGAAGACCGTTTTCGTCTGGCGAACTCGTCACCGTGATGTCGCATTTCCATCGCGCGGAGATTGCGCGCATGGCGGGATGGCGCGACCGTCTGGACCGGACGAGCAACTGGGCTATAACGGTCGTCGCGGCGATGCTTTCCATATCGCTTTCGACGGCCAGCGCGCATCACGGCGTGCTCCTGTTCGCCATGTTGCTTGTCCTCTTGTTGCTGTGGATAGAGGCACGGCGATATCGCTTCTTCGACTTCTACCGCGCCCCGCGTCAGACAATTCGAGCGCCACTATTTTGCACAGATTTTCTCACCGCAGCCGGACTTTGCCTCCGATTGGCTGTTGATCGTCGGGGAGAGCCTCCGCGCGCCCAAATTTCTGGTCTCACAACGCGTTGCGTTAGCGCGGCGTCTGCGCCGAAACTACATCCACATGCTGCTGATCCTTCTGCTTGCCTGGATCCTCAAACTGTCGACGCCTAGTCTTCTCACCGAAGGCGTCCGCGTCGGCTTCGTCGGTTCGGTACGCGAGGCCGTTAGTGCGGCAGCGCTGGGGCCAATCCCCGGCTTAGTCATCGTGGTTCTGGTCCGGCGGGACTCTACGCCGGCCTGCTGGTCACGACCTTTTCTCACTATCGGTCACGACGGCGAACTTTCCTTTGGCGACGTTCACGTGTAGGCGGCAACGCAAATCCCTATCGCGCGTTGTTGGTGCTTTACTTGTTCATTTTCGGCATGCCGATAACCGGAGCTTTGGCGTGGTACTTCAGCCTTGGTGCCATGGGCGAGATCCATGATCTCGCCAAGCGGTTGTCATCGTTGTCCGTCTCCCTCTATGGCAGCATTATTATGTAAATCGGGGGTGCTCATCAGGATGCTGCGGCCAGCCGCACGGCGTGCGCGGTGACCTCATGAGCCGTCTGCATGCGGCGCATTGGCTGGCTGCGGGCCGCAGTGCTTGGCGCCAATGACGGCATCGTCTCGACGGCGAGCCTGATCATCGGCGTGGCGGCAGCCAACGCCGTGGCCTCCAATGTTCTGGTGCCGGTATAGCGAAGGCGGATTACGATCCACTCCCCGCTATGCCCAACGTCAGGCGACGGTGATGCGGTCTTCAACCACACAAACATCGTGCACTACCCAGGCAGCCGTTCCGTCGCCCCGGCGGTTAACCTACAAAACTGCCGATCCCGTCCGCTTCCGAAAGGCCTATGGCTCGACGGTGAATTCGGCCCACATGCCGGCGCCATAGTGACCTGGCACGTTGCAGATAAGCAGGTATTTTCCAGCCTTCAGATCGACAGTCAACGAGCCTGATTTGCCGGGATCGAGCTCCGAAACCTCGCCCTTGTCGCCAGCCTTGTCTTCGTCGACCCGGTTCTCGCCTCAAGGTAAGGAAGCGGCTTGCCGGGATCAGCAAGGTACATCACGATCATTTCGTGAACGTGTCCTTGGGAGTCATTTTTCACATTGAATTGTGACCTCCCCAGCCTTCACCGCACCGGGCGAAGCCTTGATGCCCTATGGTCGCCTTGGCGAGATCGAGGCCAGGCGCTGCATAGGCGAGACCCATCGGCATCTCCGTACTCGCGCCCTTGTCCCACAGCGAAATCTGGACAAGCGAAGGCAGCGTGGACGGCGCCGGCACTGCCGGCCATGAGCATTGCGGCAGCAAGCCCGAGCGCTGCTCTCCTCGATATGGTTTTCATAGCGATCCTCTTTCAGGAAGGCAGCTGAAGCGCTCTTCATCCTGGCTCGTCATCCTGCTTGCGGTGTCACCCGCCGTCCTTGCGCCAGATCAAACCGTCCGGCGCGAGCCCGATCGGCGATGCCGATCCAGCTGTCAGCCAGTTGTCAGGTTGAACTGGTTTATGCCGCACCGATGGCGTCATGTTCGCCGTCTGACTGAAGTCGATTCGAAATCCTACCCACAGGCGCAACATCCGCGCCCACTCTTCAAAAATGGAGCCATCATGTACCGCACTCTTGTTCTAGCCGCCCTCGCGGGCTTGATTGCAGGGCCAGCACTCGCCGCAGGCGGCAGCTGCAGCACCGCCCCGAAATCACAGTTCAAGCCGAAAGCAACGCTCGAGGCGCAGTTGACCGGCGAAGGCCTCACTGTCCGACAGATCAAGGTGGAGAAGGGCTGCTACGAAGTCTACGCGGTGGACAAGGCCGGCAAGAAGGTGAACTTGGCCTACAATGCCGAAACCCTTGAAAAACTTGACAATGCCGAAGCCGGCGAAAACTGATCTGAGCGTTTCGGAGGCCGCGGACGCGCAGCCATCTCCGGAGATGGTACGCGTCTGGGATCGGGTCGTGCGAAGTTTCCACTGGGCGCTGGTGCTCAGCTTCGTCACGGCCTGGTTCACCTCCCATTCCTGGGAGAATATCCATCACTGGGCTGGATACGCCGCTGCCGGGCTGGTCGCGATGCGGCTCGTGTGGGGCGTTATGGGCACGCCCTATGCGCGCTTCTCACAATTCGTGCGTGATCCTGCGACGGTGCTGCGCTATCTCGCGGCAATACTGAGCAGTCGCGAAGACCACTACATCGGCCACAATCCGGCTGGTGGCGCGATGGTGATCCTACTGATTGCGGCGATGGGTTCAACCGGGCTGACCGGATGGCTGATGACGACGGACACCTATTTCGGCGTGTCGTGGGTTGAGGCGGCGCACAGCCTGGCTGCACACGGCCTGCTGCTGCTCGTCTTCCTCCACATTGGCGGCGTTGTGCTGGCAAGCTTTCGCCATCGCGAAAACCTGGTTCGAGCCATGATCACGGGGCGAAAACGCAAAGCCGAGCCGGCCGACGTCGCCTGACGATGCGACTGGGGCGAATGGATCGGACACATCCGATTTCGGTGAGCGAGCTCTTTAACTCGGCGACCCGTGAACCGGGAACGCACCTTTTCTGATTCGATCCGCTTCGAAGCTGCCAGCCTCTGTTTCCTGTTCATTGCCTCCCATCAGAGCCTTCAAATTTGGAGAGCATCATGACTACGGCTGATTTCAATATCACTGTTTCGAAAGTAGCGACCATGGCGCCAACGAAACTTCGACTGGGTTCCCTGACAGCGTTGGTGATTTCGATGGTCGGCTCCGGCGTCTTCAGCCTCCCGCAGAACATGGCGGCTGGCGCTGGTCCCCTGGCAACCCTGATTGGTTCGTCGATCACCGTGGTCGGCTGTTCAGCTACCAGCAACTCCAGCGCCGGCGCCGCTGGTCGTGCTGCCGGGGAATGTGAATAAGTTCAAGGAAATCGTCCTTCAGGTCCAGTTCGCTATGCTGGCATTCGGTTATTACAATGGAGACCTTGGACGGCTGTCAGCCCTCTCAAGAGCGAACGTCAGACGTCGTGGCTCCAAAGTGGCACGGCAGCTTCTTGCGGAACAGATACATTCCCTGCAAGCCGATCGCTTGGTGCCAGCCTACCACTGTGGAACCGTATGGCGCTCAACCGCGTTGATCTCCAGAGGAGATCAGATATGTCTGCGAGAGAAGAAGACTACCGAACCAATAGGGCCGACTTTGCGAATGTGGCCGGTGGCCGTTTTGCCGCCGATGGCGTTAGAGATGAGTTGGCGGCCCGAAAAAAGAAGACTCTATGGCTAAAAGATCAGCGAACAGCCAAGTTGGCGGAAAACCCCTTGGAAAGCTTGCCGCAACATAAAGTCAGGCCTCGCGGCTAGTCCCGGGAGGATATGGCCTTGTCTGCGCGCCGTTCAAAGGCAGATTTATGTTCATAGCGAAAGATGCTCGACGTGATAGCGTGGGACATGTTTTTCGATTGAACATGATTTTTCGATCGACGTTCATGCCGAGTGATGGCTCGCTTCGCGAGCTTTCGGCCCCTGAGGGCCAAGTATTATGGCGTCACACCTAACCCCACACTTGGAAGCTGCGAGCACGATTGCCGTGGTCGTGTCGTCAAACGAACCTCTTTTGTTCCTGACGGACAGCATGAAGGTTATTGCGGCCAGCGCTTCGTTTTGCCGGACCTTCGAGATCGACCCGGCCTTGGTCCCCGGCCGGATGCTGTCAGAACTTGGTGCGGGCGAATGGGGTATGGCAAAGCTTGCTTCGCTGCTCAAGGCGACTGCCTCGGGAAGCGCTGAAATCGCAGCCTATGAAGTTGACCTTGTTCGACCGGGGCGGAAAATCCAACAGTTGGTTGTGAACGCCCGCAAGCTGGATGATGGCGATAATGACCACATTCGGCTGTTGATGGCGGTAACCGACGTCACTGACGCTCGCGCAGACGCGAGGCAAAAGGACGATCTGATCCGGGAGAAGGCTATCCTTATGCAGGAGGTCCAGCATCGGGTTGCCAACAGCCTCCAGATCATCGCGAGCGTGTTGATGCAGAGCGCCCGCAGGGTTCAATCCGAGGAGGCTCGCGGCCATCTGCACGACGCCCATAACCGGGTGATGTCAATTGCAGCAGTGCAGCGGCATCTTGCATCGTCTGGGGCTGGCAAGGTGATACTTCGAACATATTTCGTGCAGCTCTGTGAAAGCCTCGCCGCGTCGATGATCTACGATCGAGACCGGCTCACAATCGCCGTAACCGTTGACGACAGTGTCGTGAAGTCGGACGCGTCGATAAGCTTGGGCCTGATCGTTACCGAACTCGTGATCAATGCACTAAAGCACGCCTTTCCTGAACAACGCTCCGGCAAGATCACGGTCGACTATCGCTCGGATGGGGGAGATTGGACCCTTTCTGTGAAAGACGATGGCATTGGCATACCGACCGGCCGAGGTGCCGCAAAGCCAGGGTTAGGCACTGGCATTGTCGAGGCCCTCGTCAAGAATTTGCAGAGTGAGATTAGGGTAACCGACGGCAAGCCTGGCACTGCAGTGTCGATTATCCACACGCAAACAGCCCACGCAGGTGAAGATTTGCCAGCGGCGGCGTAGCCCGATGATCAGCTCATGCAACCGTTAGGCCACGCGAACGTTCGTCCCGTACAATCCGGAAAATTCATGACCCGCAAGGCTGTCATTCTCATCGTTGAAGACATCGCTATCATCAGGATGGGAGCAGTCGACCTTGTTTCATCTGCGGGGTACGAGGCGCTTGAAGCAAGCAATGCCGATGAGGCGATCCGGCTTCTGGAGGCGCGTTCGGATATCGACCTGGTGTTTACCGATGTCGGGATGCCCGGAACAATGGATGGCATCAAATTGGCGCATTACATTCGCAACCGATGGCCGCCTGTAAAGCTAATCGTGGCATCTGGCAGGGCAATCATCGAAGAGATCGAGCTTCCAGAAGGAAGCCGATTTTTTCCTAAGCCTTACAGCGAGAGCACGATAGTCGAAGAGATGCGCCGGATGGTGCGGATCTGATTGATACGAAGTAAGCGCGCAAATCCCCGCACCTGTTCATTGATCAGGCAGTGAGGGAGTCTGTGTCCACAAGGGAGACAGTGGACACAATGACATTGGATGGCACGGGAATATCAGGGCAGCTTCGGGTCGTGCGGGTTCTTCGCAACGGCAAGCGACGGTTTGATCCGGTTGAGAAGGAACGCTTGATCGATGCGGCCCTTGAGCCGGGGTATCGGTTGCAGGGCTGGCGCTGGAGCATGGGGTCAACGCCAATCAGTTGCGCAATTGGGTCAAGCTGCGCCAGGACCAGCGGGCGGAGAACGCGTTGACGGTTCTGCCGGCCTGCGCGGCGTCGACCTTTATTCCAGTGGTCGAGGCAGCGCCGATTGCGCGGCCGCCGGCCACGACGGGTCGGCCGACATCGCCACGGGTGCGCTTGAAGGCGTCGCTGCCGAACGGGGTGCGGCTTGAGCTTGAAGGTGCGGATGCCCAGGCTCTATCGGCGATGATCGAAGCGTTGGGGCGTTGCGATGTTCCGGCTGGCTGATGATCTACGTGTCTATCTTCACCGGGAGCCGATCGACTTCCGGGCGGGGATCAACAGCCTTGCGATCCTGGTCGAGCAGTCGATGGGCCTCAACCCGTTCGATCGCGCGGTGTTCGCCTTCTGCAATCGCCGCCGCACCCGGATGAAATTACTATTCTTTGATCGGTCGGGCTTTGTGATGGTGCTGAAGGCGCTGACGGAAGACAAGTTCCGCTGGCCTCGGCGGCAGGAGACAGTGGTGCCGCTTGACGCCGAGCAATTGCACTGGCTGCTCGACGGCATTGATATCGACGCGATGGTCCGCCACCCGGTGCGGCAATATCAGTTTGTCGGCTGAATTTGGCCGTTGACGTTACGGCATGCTTCAGATTCAAGAATCCGATGAATCGAGCCGGCACCCCGACCGTTGCGGAATTGATGGCGCTTCTGGCGGCGAATGCGGCCGAAATCGCTGCGCTGAAGGCCGAGCGGGAAGCTCTTGCGCAGCGCGTCGTCAAGCTTGAGGAAGAACTGGCGCTCGCGCGGCTGCATCGTTTTGCGCCGCGCAGCGAAAAGCACATGGATCGCGTCTTCAACGAAGCGGAGAAGAACGCGGTTGAAGGGGACGACGAGGGCTGCGACGGGACGGATTGCGTTGATCTGCCGAACACGGGATTGCCGGAGGCCGAAAAGGCGGAAGGCAAGAAACCCGGCCGAAGACGCCTGCCGGAGAACCTGCCGCGCGAGCGCGTCGAATACGACCTTGCCGACGATCAGAAGAATTGCCCGTGCTGCGGCGACCGGATGCATCGCATGGGCGAGCTGGTTACCGAGCAGCTTCATATCGAGGTGAAGGCGAAGGTTTTGCAGAATGCGCGGTTCAAATATGCTTGCCGGCACTGCGACCGCACTGGGATCAGCACGCCAATCGTCATTGCGCCGATGCCCGCGCAGCCTTTGCCTGGCAGTGTCGCCACGGCCTCGACGCTGGCCTTCGCGCTCGTTCATAAATATGTTGATGGCACGCCGCTCTATCGTCTGGCGCAAGCCTTCGAGCGTGCCGGCGTTCCTGTCAGCCGCGGCGCGCTGGGCCACTGGGTGATCGGCTCGAGCGAAAGGCACCTCATTCGCGTCTATGACGCGCTGAAGCTGCGGCTCCGGTCCCAGACCGTCATCCATGGCGACGAGACCACGGTCCAGGTGCTGAAGGAAAAGGACAAGGCCCCCACCAGCACCTCGTACATGTGGGCCTATCGCAACGGCGAGGACAGCGAGCAGCCGATCGTGCTGTTCGATTATCAGCCCGGTCGCGGGCAAGAATACCCGCAGACCTTCCTCGCCGATTATCGCGGCATCTTGATGAGTGACGGCTACTCGGCCTGGCGCACGTTGAAAGGCGCCACGCATGTCGGTTGCATGGCTCATGCCAGGCGACGCTTTGTCGAAGCCCTCAAGGCAAGGAAGAAACCCGGCGGGCCGCCGGCGCAGGCCCTCAAGTTCTTCGACCAGCTCTACCGCATCGAAAGGCAGGCGCGGGACGAAAAGCCGGACGACGGGGATGAAACGCAGGCCGACTACCTGCGTCGCTTTCGCCATAAACACAGCGTCCCGGTCCTGAGCGCCCTCAAGGCCTGGCTCGACGCAATCGCTCCAAAGGTCGTGCCCGACACCAAGCTTGGCGATGCCGTCTCCTATACACTCAATCAATGGGAATATCTGACGCGCTATACAGATGACGGCAGGATGCCGATCGACAACAATCTTCTGGAGCGGGACATCCGACTTTTTGCAACCGGAAGAAAGAGTTGGCTCTTCAGCGATACCGTGGATGGGGCCAAGGCCAGCGCTGTCATCTACAGCCTCATGCTGACCTGTCGGGCATGCCGCGTCGAACCCTTCGCGTGGTTGCGCCACGTCCTAACCGAACTGCCGCAGCGTCCCGACAACGCCGATATAGAGGACCTGCTGCCCCACAACTTCAAAAAGCAGCCTGCCTGACCCTCCGCTTCAAGCCGCTTTACGACGTGCACTGAAATGCGCGCTTACGATACGAATCCCTAATAGGGATTTATAAAATCCGCCCGGAAAGCGTTCTCTGTACGCGTGAATGTAGACCAGGTGTGCGCTAGGAAAACATTGGCAAAAAGGAGTGGGCAGCTGGCCTACACGCTGATTTGGTACGGCAAACAGGGCATGGTCGAGAAAATGCCGTTCGACGGTGAGAAAGCCGCACGGGATTACGCGCTGGCGCAGTTTCCGGCCAGAACCCAGGACGGCATCGTGGCGGTGGAAGTTCGCAAGGACGACGGCACGGTCGTTTCAGCCAGGCAGGCACCAGCTAAATCATGCTGATAGACAGGAAGAATTTAGGTCTTCTATTGTGACGCCTTGACCTAAACCTTTGGGAGCCCGCGCCTCTGGCGGAGAGCGCGGGCCGATCAGATTTTCGGAACCCAATATTCGGCAGATAGCGAGGGGTCGATACCTACCGCACAGCACAAACTCGCAGAGATCGCCGTCCTGAGCGGTCCATAAGCTGACAGGCATTTAACGTTGCGCCTTCAAAATCCTGGCCTCCCGCAGCAGGGATGCCCGATCGGTGCCAACCATGCCGATCAGTGCCTGAGCCTGCGCCTCGGTGATGCCGGTTTCGCGCGCCAGGAAACGGACGAGAAAGTCTTCTTGCTCCTCCCTGTGTCCACGGTCCCGCCGTTTCTCATCGGCGATGTATGACGATTTGGGCTGCTCCACCGAACGCGGTGGGGGTCGTCATCATGGATACCTTGCACGTTTAGACCAGCTTCCTTGGCAGCCGCCAGAAACGCCCGACGGGCTTTTTCAACATCGTCCGCGGTAGTCATTGAGTGCGTGCAAGCTTGCAGCGCGTCCAGATATCTTGGGCCGTGCGCTTGAGGCCACTTCTCCATCATCAAGACGGCAGTCTCGGACGCACTGCACAGGGTGAGAACTTCGCCATTAGGTAACTCAACTGTCACTGGTACCCTGAATAAAGCGTCTTTCATCGTCACCCCCTTATCAATCAATCTCAGCGAACGGAGTGTGAACTCGATGCCAATCTCAATCACCGCAGCGTTTTCGGGGCTATATCAGATCGGCGAAGCCTTCAGGTGGCCGGGTTCGATGAAAGGCTCAGACCCAAGCATCCATTGGCAGCTTGGGGCGTTGAGACTGACGTCAACGGGCTTTCAA
>NZ_CP045499.1:300000-389300 GCF_015500075.1 Mesorhizobium sp. INR15
GTCGTCCGCAGCCTCGCGTCCGCGCCGCGGCCGACAGGCCCGGAACACCTCCAACGTGTTTGCCCAATTCGCTTGCGTTCATCCGCGTCGACATGATCTCCGGCTCCGACTCAGTCGGAAACCCATGAATCAGAATCGATTTTTTGGCGGAATCTGGAGGCTTCTGTGAGGTCCGGAGGCACAAGAGGTCCATGCGGGCTCTGCTCGGACCTCATTGCAAGCCGGATTGAGCGAAGCCGCGGGGCGGTCTGGCGCTTTGGGGATTGTAGTCGGGACGGCCGATCGGGGTCGTCACGGACGAGTTCTCGAAGGTCACCCCGGATGGGATGGTGGCGGGCCACAACCGTATAGGCAAGGACGTTTTGGCGTTGGTTGGGCTCAGCGTCATGGCAACGCTGGCCGTCATCGGGCCGGCAGTGTTCATCTGCATGAGGCGTGTCAAAAACCCGCATGCCGGCACGCATTGCGGCCGATGCTGAACATAGTGACCTTGACGCGTTGGGTGCGATCATGACGTGTCGTTCCAGAAGGGGCGAGGAGGCGCTTGTCCATATCGCCAGATGCCCAGTGTGACCATCTGGCCACCGCAACAGAGGCAGCGGTGAGTTGTCGAGAAGGCGCTGGCGGCGGCGCCTTCGTTTCCAGGTGCAGCATCGTTCTGCAACGGAGCGTCCAGCAGCCTGCGACACAATTCGAGCTTGGCGGCACGATGGCCATTGGCGAGGAAGCCGTAATGGCGGATGCGATGAAAGCCGTCCGGCAGGGTGTGCAGCAGAAAGCGTCGGATGAACTCGTGGGCGTCAAGCGCCATGACCTTCGACTTGCCGCGTTGGCGATAATCCCTCCAGCGGAATGCGGCCTTGCCGTCGGCCATGCTGATCAGGCGAGAGTTGGCGATGGCGACGCGGTGGGTATAGCGGCCGAGATAGGCCAGCACCTGCTTTGGTCCGCCGAATGGCGGCTTGGCGTAGACGACCCTTGCGACAGGCTAAGCCCTGGAAAGGAGAATGGAATGTAGATCCTGAAACCTTTCGAAGCGATCCAGAGGGTTCGACCCCCTCCCGGCAAAGGCGCAGCCCGCCAGCCGGAAGCGAGTCTTGCATGGGCGACGGCAACGTCGCTCGTGAAGCGTAGACAGCGGATGCTGAAGCCATGTGTCAGCCTCGAGATTATGTGCATGCGGAGGCCTTCGGCGTGGGTAGCCTGGGGGCAGTATCGTCGGAACCGCCAGGGCGAGGTTCGGGCGGCTCGGCCGGGGTCTTGGAGCAGGGCAAAGGCATGGGATAGATCGCCAGGGAACCTGTGAGATCCCGCTTACGTCCACAAGCGAAGTACGCCGGAGCAGGGACCGCCGGCTGACCATGGGTCCAGTGCGCGGCGACAAACAAGGTGAGACTCAGCGTCAATCAGGATGAGACTCGGCGGCGGGTGGTGTGACGAAGGGAGGGCGTAGCCCGACCGGAGTTACACCCCCGCCGCCGCGCAATTTTCAGCGCCTCATGATCGCGGTCGGCCCGGTAGCTTGGTGGTTTTCTGGAATGGAGAACCATCTTTGTGCCGGGTCGCCATGTAACCGATCATCAGACGAGGCTTTTTATGAAGTACCGACAAAACAATACCATCGAAGTCGCCGCCGCCAAGGCGTCGATCAGCAGGGCGACGGCCTACCGCGTCAAGAAGGACGCGAACCTGCCATCGCAAAAGCAAAAGGCTCGCGGCCGGCGGAGGCCTGACCCTCTCGAGCACATCTTCGATGCCGAGATCGTTCCCCTTTTGAAGGCGGCGCCAGGCATCCGTGTCGTCGCCATCTATGAGGAGATGCTGCGGCGGCACCCGGAACTGAGCGCGGGCATTCGCCGGACGTTGGAGCGGCGCATCCGGTCATGGCGCGCCATACACGGCGAAGAGCAGGAGGTTATCTTCCGACAGCTTCACGAACCCGGCCGGCTCGGGCTGTCGGATTTTACCGACATGGGCAGCCTTGGCGTGTCGATCGCCGGCCAGTCTCTTGATCATCTGCTTTACCACTTCCGGCTCGCTTGGTCCGGCTTTGAACACACCCATGTCATTCTCGGCGGCGAGAGCTTCGTGGCCCTGGCCGAAGGACTGCAGAACGCGCTGTGGTCGCTTGGGGGAGCGCCGCTCTATCATCGCAGCGACAGCCTCTCGGCGGCTTTCCGCAACCTCAGCGCCGATGCGAAGGAGGATCTCACGCATCGCTACGAAGAGCTTTGTGCGCACTACCGCATGACGCCGACCCGCAACAACAAGGGCATCGCACACGAGAACGTTTCGATCGAAAGCAGCCATGGCCATCTCAAGGATGCCATCCGTGACGCCCTTCTGATGCGCGGCAGCAGAGACTTCGACGATCTCGGCGCGTATCGCGCCTTCATCGACGAGATCGTCAGCCGGCACAACGCCAATCATGGCAAGCGCATCGATGCCGAACGCCCTCATCTGCAGGAACTCCCAGACCAGCGGACCAGCGACTTCGAAGAGGTGGTCGTCACCGTGTCGCGGACCGGCGGCTTCACCTTGCGCAAGGTCTTCTACACCGTTCCCTCCCGCCTGATCGGACATCGACTTCGCATCCGTCTGTTCGATGATCGCCTTGAGGTCTTTGTGGGAGGAACAAAGCTGATGACGCTGCCCAGGGGTCGAGGCCATGCCGACGGAAGGCACGATCAGGTCGTCAACTATCGGCACGTCATCCATTCCCTGCGCAAAAAGCCGATGGCGCTTCTTAATCTCATCTATCGTGACAAGCTCTTCCCGCGGCAGGAATACCGCAGGGCCTTCGACGAGCTCATCGAGCGGCTGCCGGACAGGCAGGCGTGCAAGATCATGGTCGATCTGCTGGCGCTGGCCCATGATCGAGGCTGCGAGCGTGAGCTTGCCGAGCAACTCGCCGAGACCCTCGACGCCGGCGACCTGCCCGATATTGCCGTCTTGCGAACCCTCTTCGGCCCGGACCCCGCACGGCTGCCGACCGTGTCGGTGCAACTCGCTTCCCTTAACGGCTATGAAGCCCTGATCGGGGCAATCCATGTGGGAGACGTCGCATGAGCAACGCCCACACCATCGACGAAGCCCGCCTCGGCATCATGCTCAACGAACTCCGGCTGCCGACGATCAAGACGCTCTGGCCGCAATTTGCCGAGCAGGCCGATAGAGAAGGGTGGCCCGCCGCCCGGTTCCTCTCGGCCATCGCCGAGCATGAACTGGCCGAGCGCGCGCATCGCAGGATCGAACGGCATCTGGCCGAAGCGCATCTGCCGCCCGGAAAGACGCTCGACAGCTTCGCCTTCGACGCCGTACCCATGGTCTCCAAGGCTCAGGTCATGGCCATGACCGCCGGCGACAGCTGGCTCGCCAAGGGCGCCAATATCCTGTTGTTCGGCCCACCCGGCGGCGGGAAGAGCCATCTCGCGGCAGCGATCGGGCTTGCCCTCATTGAGAACGGCTGGCGCGTGCAGTTCGCACGAACCACCGATCTCGTGCAGAAGCTCCAGATCGCGCGGCGGGAGTTGCAGCTCGAATCCGCTATCGCCAAGCTCGACAAGTTCGATCTGCTCATCCTCGACGATCTGGCCTACGTCACCAAGGACCAGGCCGAAACAAGCGTGCTCTTCGAACTCATCTGCGCAAGGTATGAGCGGCGCTCCATCATGATCACCGCCAATCAGCCCTTCGGAGAATGGAACAGAATCTTTCCAGACCCCGCCATGACCCTCGCCGCGGTGGACCGACTTGTTCACCACGCAACGATCTTCGAGATGAACGTCGAAAGCTACCGGCGCAGATCCGCCATGGAAGCCAAACGCCAGCGCGGCAGGCCCGCCTCTTACGCGACAATCAAGAACACACACGACTTGTCGCGGAGCGGCAATCAGAGATCGATGAAGGCCTTGCCAGCGACAATCAGCATGATAATTTGCCCGTGACCGCGACCTGAGAATCTCATCCAGATCGCCGCTCACGTCTCATCCTGATCGTCGCGCTATAGTCCAGGCTCGATGAGCGTCCTCCACGCTCATCGGGAGCGCCTCGGCGATCACGAACATGGGAGGCGCATGTGGGGCCTGTGACCGAAACTATAAGGGAGCAGGTATGCGTGAGCGGGAAGTCGTAGCGCCTTCATAGTAGCGGTGAAGACGGGGAACTGGGCTCACCGGGACCCGACGGAGCGAAGGGAGGCGTCATGTGTAGAGAACCGTTGACCTGAAACATGGGAGGGGGCTCTGAACCCCACAAACCTGTCTACGAACCGACAACGGATAGCCGAACTGGCGAGGACGAAACGGGGTGTGGCGCTGTGCTCGCTCCACCATGTCATCGATCTGGACTGGATGAAGGAGGCCTACCGGCTGACCCGCAAGGATGGTGCCCCTGGCATCGACGGCGTCACGGCGGCGGACTATGAGGTGAACCTGGAGACCAGACTTCTGGATCTCCTGGAGCGCATCAAGTCCGGCCGATATCGTGCACCGCCGGTCCGGCGGGCCTACATACCCAAGGCGGATGGGTCGCAAAGGATGCTCGGCATTCCGACCTTCGAGGACAAGGTGGCGCAACGCGCCATTACGATGGTGCTGGAGACCGTCTATGAGCAGGATTTCTACCCCTGCTCATATGGGTTCCGACCGGGCCGCTCGGCCCATCAGGCGCTCCGCAACATGCAGAACGTGCTGTGGGTAAAGCGGCTCTATTGGGTGATCGATCTCGACATACAGAAGTACTTCGACTCGATCCCGCACTCTCACCTCCGGGCGTTCCTCGACCAGCGAGTCACGGACGGCGTCATCCGACGGATGATCGATAAATGGCTGAACGCAGGAGCCGTCGAAGACGGTCTTCTGCGCCGAACGGCCGAAGGATCCCCGCAAGGAGGCGTGGTCTCGCCCTGCCTCTCGAATATCTTCCTGCACCACGTGCTGGACGAATGGTTCGAGACCGAGGTGCGGCCGCGGCTCCGTGGTGGCTGTACCATTGCCCGCTACGCTGACGATGCGCTCATGGCCTTCGACAACATCGTCGACGCCCAGCGTGTCCTGGCAGTGCTGGACAAACGTCTTGGACGGTTCGGGCTTACGCTCCACCCCGACAAGACGCGTCTCGTCGACTTTCGCCCGCGAAGGACGGAGAGCACACGGCATCCGGAGACGGATGGCACCAACTTCGACTTTCTCGGCCTGACCCACGTGTGGGGACGGTCGCGCAGGGGCAAGGACATGGTGATGCAAGTCACGGCCAAGGGCCGTTTTGCTCGTGCGCTGGCTGCGGTAAGTGACTGGTGCCGGAAACACCGGAACTGGTCGATCCGCGATCAGCACCGCCACCTCTCGTCCATGATGCGGGGCCACTTCGCTTATTATGGCGTCGGGGGAAATGCTCGGCGATTGCGATGGTTCGCCCACCAGGTCGTGAGGATATGGCAGAAATGGCTATCTCGGCGAGATCGTCAAAGCGCGTTCCGATGGACTCGCCTTAACGAAATCCTGAAACGCCATCCCCTGCCGCCAGCCAGGATTCTTCATTCGTTTGCCACCGTGAGCGAAACTCTACCATGAGGAACCGGATGCGGGAAAACTGCACGTCCGGGTCTGTGAGGGGTGGGGCAGTAACGTCCCCACCTACTCGGCATTCGAGACGACGAACCTCAGCGAGCTTGCGGTTGAACGCAGCCGGCGCCGCCAGATAGGCGAGATCACCGACAAAGCTCAACTTGCCAGTGCCAAAGGCCGCCCGCAATTCTTCCAGAAAGAGTCGGCGAAACAGGCGCGACAGAACGCGCACTGGCAACAAGAACCCTGGCCGGCAGGCGACCCAACGCTTTCCATCAAGGGAGATGCCACCGCCCGGTACTATGCAATGGATGTGAGGATGATAGTGCAGGCTCTGGCCCCAGCTGTGCAACACCGCGATGTGCCCGATCTCGGCGCCGAGATATTTGGGATCGGCGGCGATTGTGCGCAGCGTCTCGGCCGCGGTCTTGAACAGGATGGCGTAGAGCGCTGCCTTGTTCTGGAAGGCGATCGCCGCGACCTGCGCCGGCAGCGTAAACACGACGTGGAAGTAGGCAGCCGGCAGAAGCTCGTTCTGTCGCGCGGCAAGCCATTCGCGACAGGCCTGTCCTTGGCACTTCGGGCAATGCCGGTTGCGGCAGGAGTTGTAGGCGATGCTGATCGCCCCGCAGGATCAGCATCCCTGGATATGGCCACCGAGTTCGGCCGTCCGGCAAAGCTCGATCGCGCTTATCGTGCGGCGTTCGACGCGCCCGAGATGGCCGTCATGGGCCTGCCGATACGCCTCTGCGTGGCGGCGAAAGATATCCGCCACCTCCAATCTCGCCGACATGGCGAGGCTGGCTCAGCCGGGCGGCACGACCTCCAGCCGCAGCCGGTCGAGCGGGCTTTCCGTCCGCCGGATGAGGCCGTTCGAGACCTTCGTGTAGCGCGCCGTGCTCGACAGATTGTTGTGGCCGAGCAGAACCTGGATGATCCGGATATCGGTGCCGTTCTCCAGCAAATGCGTGGCGAAGCTGTGCCTGAGCGTGTGCACCGTCACCCGCTTGTCGATGCCGGCGGCGGCACGCGCCGAGCGGCAGGCCGAATAGAGGACCTGCACATCAATCGGCGCGGTTGCGTCGCGACCGGGAAACAGCCAGTCCTTCGGCTTTGCCAACCGCCAATAGACCCGCAGAATGCGCAGAAGCTGCACCGACAGCATGACATAACGGTCTTTGCCGCCCTTGCCGTGCTCGACCCGGATGACACCGCGTTCGCTGTCGATACTGTCGATACTGTCGACCTTTAGGCCGACAGCCTCCGAAGCACGAAGGCCAGCGGCGTAGGCCGCGGTCAATGCCGTGCGTGTCCTCAGGCTTGGCACGGCCTCCAGAAACCGGACGATCTCGTCGGCGCTCAGAACCACCGGCAGCGTGCGCGGCGCGCGTGCATAGGCAATCCGCTCCGGGATCTCGGCATGGCCAAGCGTCACGCCATAGAAGAACCGCAGCGCGCATACTGTCTGGTTCAGCGCCGGCCACGATATCCCGCTCGCCACCAGATGCACGTGAAAAGCCCGGACATCCTCCAGGCCAAGTCGCTCCGGCGAGCGGCCGAAATACCGGGAAAACTTCGCCACTGCGTGGATGTAGGATCGCTGCGTAGCCGGCGACAGATTGCGGATCGTCATGTCCTCGATCATGCGCCGGCGCAGAGGGCTCAACTCGGCCATCTCTCTTCTCCTGTTCTCAAGATTGCGCTTCAACAGCCGCAATCCTTCAAAACAGAAGCCTCATCCGCAAACCCCCGCACCAAATGCCGCGTCAGCGGCTTCGTTCAATCCCCACACCTCAACTCGCGCGATTTCGTCCACACGGCTTAGTTGTTTAGTCATTGGCTATCGGGCCCTGACCCGCGGCGCGCCTGATGGAGCTAACAGCATTTGGCGGAATAGCGGCCGAGCAGCAAAGCATCTGCCTTACGAACCCCCAGCAATAAGTTCTCGTTTGCGAACTTGGTCGATCAGCGCGAAAAACGCGTGAGCGGTCGTGCCTCTTACGGCCCCCGAAGGCGCCGGACGGCAAAGCGGTAATTCTACTCCGTTCGGGGCGGTAGATCTCCGTTACTAAAGTCGCAGTTCATTTCATCCGAGCGCGGCACGCTCGCAATATCAGCGCATTCTAAACGTCCGCCAAATCCATTTTTTGCCGTTAGCGTTTCGGCCCGCAGTCAGCTAAGAAAGACATCTGCGCCGCTATATCATAAAGAACACCGGCGCTTCAGGATCAAAAACCTGTCTAAGCGAGAAGCCGGGCCGGTAAAACCCAACTCACGTAGGCGACAACCCGCCGCCGGCGGCGCAATCATGCCCAATCAGCGAACGGCGCCCGAGTCGCGGGGAAGCGACGCCGCGGAAGGAGTTGGCGGAGCCTTCCCAATCGTCGGCATCGGCATGTCGGCGGGCGGGCTCGAAGTCGCGACCGCCTTCCTGAACGCGATGCCGACGGACAGCGGCATGGGTTTCGTCATCGTCCAGCATCTCGATCCGACCCGCGAAAGCATGCTCGCCGATCTCCTCAGCCGGGAGACGGCGATGCCGGTCGTGCAAGTCGAGGACGGCATGCGGGTCGAGCCGAACCGTGTCCACATAATCGTCCCCGCTAAGACGCTGCTGATCTGCGGCGGCATCCTGCGTTTGGTCGAGCCCGAGGAACCCCGCGGCCAACGCCACCCGATCGACAAATTCTTCAGCGCGCTGGCCGAGGACCAGAAGGCAAAGGCGATCGCGATCGTACTTTCGGGCGCGGGCAGCAACGGCACCGCAGGGCTTGCCGACGTCAAGCAGGCCGGCGGAATGTGTATCGCTCAGGATCCCAAAACCGCCAAGTTTGACAGCATGCCCCGCCACGCGATCGCGTCGGGCTCTGTCGATCTCGTGCTCGCGCCGGAAAAGATGCCGGAAGCGCTGCTGCGCTACGCCCGTCACTCCTACGTCCACGCCCCACGGCCGGAAATGGCTGAGGGCCCGGGGACGGATGGGTCGGGGCCTGGGCTGGACGACGTGCTTACCTTGCTGCACGCCCGCGCCGGCCACGATTTTCGTCAGTATAAGCACAACACGTTGTCGCGGCG
Organism: Mesorhizobium sp. INR15; assembly: GCF_015500075.1. NCBI lineage: Bacteria > Pseudomonadati > Pseudomonadota > Alphaproteobacteria > Hyphomicrobiales > Phyllobacteriaceae > Mesorhizobium > Mesorhizobium sp. INR15. Next base: position 308,643 of record NZ_CP045499.1, read on the forward strand.
CGTCCATCGACGGATGGGTCTCGCCCAGATGGAAAAGCTCGACGACTATCTCGCCTTGCTCGCCAGAGACACGGAGGAGGCCGGCGCCCTCGTCAAAGATTTGCTCATTCACGTTACCGCCTTTTTTCGCGATGCCGAGGCGTGGGACGCGCTGGACCGCGAAGTCATCACGCCGATGGTCGAGAAAGCGGAGCGCGGCCAGTCGATCCGGGCCTGGGTGCCTGCCTGCTCGACCGGCGAGGAGGCGTACACGATCGCCATGATCCTGGCGGAACGGTGCGAATCCGCCAGCAAGGATCTCGCCGTCAAGATATTCGCGACCGACGCTGCTGAACATCATCTCAGTGCAGCGCGCAGGGCGACCTTTCCCGGAAGCATGGTGGAAAGCCTGACCGCCGAGCGGATCGCGCGCTTCTTCGACAAGATCGACGACAATTATTACCGGCTCAAACCAGCGGTTCGCGAGACCGTTCTGTTCGCGCCGCAGAATTTGCTCAAGGACCCGCCTTATTCGCGGATGGACCTGGTCAGCTGCCGCAACCTTCTCATCTATCTCGAGCCGGCGGCGCAGCAGAAAGTGCTGTCGCTGGCGCATTTCGCGTTGCGCGAGGACGGCTATCTGTTCCTCGGCAATGCCGAGACGGTCGGCCAGCGCGACCATCTGTTCGCCAGCGTGTCGAAACGCTGGCGGATATACCGGCGCGTCGGCCCGGCGCGGTCACCGGCGATCGATTTCTCGCAATGGCCAATCCGCGACGGGCCGACGCGCTCGATGGACGCGCGGCCCAAGCTTGCCGACATCGCGCTCAGGTCGCTCGCCGAACGCTTCGCCCCCGCCTCGGTGCTGATCGACCGCAATTACCGCGTTCTTCATTTCCACGGGCAGACCGGAGACTATCTGACACAGCCCGCGGGCGCGCCGACGATGGATCTGCTGGCGCTCGCGCGCGAGGGATTGCGCCTGACGGTCCGCAGCGCGGTGCGCAAGTCGATCGAGGATGGCGAGGCCGTCGCGCTGCGCGCCGCGTTCAAGAGCGGGACGATTCACACGGTACTGGTAACAGCCAGCCCTGTCCGCGATGGGACCGACCCCGGCATGATCCTGGTGAGCTTCGCCAAGGATCAGGTGGCCGTTTCCAAGACGCCTTCGCCGGAAGCGGGCGGTGGCGCCGTTCCGGGCCGAGACCTCGAAGAGGAGCTGCGAGACGCGCGTGATGAGATGCGTGTCACCGTCGAGCAATATGAGACCACCAACGAGGAACTGACCGCCGCCAATGAAGAAGTGACGAGCGTCAACGAGGAACTGCAGGCGACCAACGAGGAGCTTGAATCGTCGAAGGAGGAGTTGCAGTCGCTCAATGAGGAGCTGAGCACCATAAACGCCCAGCTCGACCGCAAGATCGTCGAACTGGCCGAAGCGGGCAACGATCTTCGCAACCTGCTCAAGGGCAACGAGGTCGCGACGATCTTCCTCGACACCGAGCTGCGGATCAAATGGTTCAGTCCGGCCATTCGGACGCTGTTCGACCTGATCGAAAAGGATGTTGGCCGGCCGATCGCCAATTTCACCCAGAAGTTCGCTGTCGGGGCGCTGCTTGAAAAAGCGAAGGCCGCTGTCGAGCAATTGGCGACATCCGAGCAGGAGGTGATTGCGGACGACGGTCGGTGCTTTCTGTTACGCGTGCTGCCCTACCGCACCCGGGATAACCGCATCGCCGGGGCTGTCGCCACATTCATCGATATCTCCGACCTGAAATCGACGCAGGCCGGGATCGCCGCGGCGCGCGATTATGCCGAAGCGATCGTCGAAACCGTCCGCAATCCGCTCTTGGCGCTCTCCGGAGATCTGCGGGTGCGTTCCGCCAATTCGGCGTTCTACAATACCTTCGGTATCAGCGCGGCCGATACGGCCGGCCGCCTCGTCTATGATCTGGTCGACGGCCAGTGGAATCCCCCCTCTTCGGACGCTTCTGGAAGAATTAATCCCGAACCGACAACAGATCGACGACTATGAAATCGCGCTCGAAGTCCCGCGGCTGGGAACGCGGTGCATGATGCTCAACGCCCGCCGCATCGATGGCGACGACCGGAGCGGGGAACTCGTCTTGTTGGCGATGGAAGACATCACCGAACGCCGGGATTCGGCCCGGCATCAGGAATTGCTGGTCGGCGAGCTTAGTCACCGCGTGAAGAACACCCTAGCCGTCGTCCAGTCTATCGCCGCCCAGACGCTTCGGCACAGTAACTCGCTCGACGCATTCGCCGAAGCGTTCCAGGGTCGGCTCCAGGCGCTGGCGGGCGCCAACGACGCTATTATCGACGGCAGCTGGAAAGGCGTGACGCTAAGGCACATCATCCAGCGCTCGCTCAAGCCGTTCGGGGTCGAGCGACAGGTCGCGCTTGCGGACGGCCCGGAAATCGACCTGCGCCCGCAGGCCTGCCTCGCGCTGGCGATGATCCTGCATGAACTCGCGACCAACGCGGTCAAATACGGCGCCTTGTCGGTCCCCGCGGGGCTGGTTTCGATTGCGTGGCGGGCCGACCTGGACGGCAAGAAAAAAACGATCGCCATCGACTGGACGGAGAGCGATGGGCCTTCGGTCGAGACCCCTTCGCGGCGGGGACAAGGAACGCGGTTCATCGAGCGAAGCATCGCCTATGAGCTGAAAGGCAAAGCAAGCGTAGCGTTCGAACGCGACGGTTTGCGCGCGACGCTTACCTTCCCGTCGATAACCGCGATCATGCCGGTCGCGTCCCTTACCCCGATTGCGAAAGCCGTCAAATGACAGACGCTACGATCTCGGTGCTGGTCGGCCTGCGACTGCTCGTCGTCGAAGACGAGTTTATGATCGCGGAGCACATCGGCATGCTGCTGGAGGATTTTGGATGCGACGTCGCGGGACCGGTCGCAACGATCGAAGAGGCGCTTGCCGCTGTGGATGAAGGTGGCCTCGACGGCGCGTTGCTCGATGCGAACCTCGACGGCGAGAGCACCGCGCCGATCGCCGCCGCGCTGCGCGCCGCGTCTGTGAGGTTTGTTGTCGTCACGGGATATGGTGCACACGAACTGGCGGACGAGGCGCTTAATCACGCGCCACGGATAATCAAACCATTCAGCACGGCTGAGCTTGAGGCGACCTTGGTCGGCGCGTTTACCCGTTAGGCCAATTGCGTTGCGGCAGAGATACTCGACGGGATAGACTGCGGCTGTAGCGTCCGCTTTGATGCTCAAGACGCTCATCAACAGACCGGCCGCTTCCGTGAAGAGTTTCGGGCGCCGGCAGGCGTACGAAAGTCCCCGAGGAAGGAACCCGCGGGCCACAAGTCGATGGCTATGGGGATTTCGATTTGCGGCTGATGTCGGCGATGGCGCGATCGTCGCCGGGAAGCGCCGCGATTGATACGGACAGGCCGCTTTGGTGCGCTTCCGCGCGATGTTGCGGGCTCGGCGCTGGTCCGGACGCGCGCCTTTCGGCGTCAGTAGTCACCATGGGCACGCGTGGATCCGTTGCCGGAGGGGACGCGCCTGCGGCTGAAGGCTCTACCATGCCATGCCGGATCATGGGCCGTTCTCCCGGTTCGATGCCGTTGCGTGCGGCGGTCCGCGGGGCTGCCGCCAGCGTTCGAACACCTCAACGACGATCATGCGTCCGCGACAGCGTGGGCATGGCGGGCGGAAGTCGTCCGGTTCGTCTGATGTGTCGTCATCGGGCTGCGCGGCGACGTCCAGGAGTTCGCGGGCGAGCGCGAGGCTGGCCCTGCGGGCGGAGCCAGCGAGTAAGCCGCAATGCCGGATGCGATGGAAGCCACGCGGCAGGACATGGAGCAGGAAGCGGCGGATGAACTCGTCGGTGGCGAGCGCCATGACCTGCTGGCGACCGGCGCCGTCGCGGCGGTAGTCCTTGTAACGGAAGGTGACGCCGCTCTCGTCGAGGTGGATGAGGCGGCTGTTCGAGATCGCGACCCGGTGCGTGTAGCGCGACAGGTAGGCGAGCACCGCTTCCGGACCGGCGAAGGGCGCCTTGGCGTAGACCACCCAGCGCTTCTTCTGGACCGGCGACAGGTGGCGTAGGAATGCCCGCCGTTCCGCGAGATGAGCAATTGCGCCGAAGAAGGCGAGCCGGCCAGCGTCGTGCAGCGCGACCAGCCGGGTCAGGAATAGGCGGCGGAACAGCTTGCCGAGCACGCGCACCGGCAGAAGGAAGGCCGGCCGCGATGATATCCAGCGTGCCCCGTCCGGTGCGATGCCGCCGCCCGGCACGATCATGTGCACATGCGGATGATGCGTCATCGCTGAGCCCCATGTGTGGAGGACGGCGGTGATGCCGATGCGTGCGCCGAGATGCTTCGGATCGGCGGCGATCGTCAGCATCGTCTCCGACGCCGCCTTGAACAGCAGGTCGTAGACCGCCGACTTGTTCTGGAATGCGATGTCGGCGACCTCGGCGGGCAGCGTGAACACGACGTGGAAGTAGCCGACCGGCAGCAGGTCGGCTTCCCGCTCTGCAAGCCATGTCCGCGCGGCCGCACCCTGGCACTTCGGGCAGTGCCGGTTGCGGCAGGAGTTGTAGGCGATCCGCCATTGGCCACAGTCCTCGCAAGCCTCGACATGACCGCCAAGGGCTGCGGTGCGGCAGTGCTCGATTGCCGACATGACCTTCAGTTGCTGCAGGCTCAGATGGCCGGCATGGGCGACCCGATAGGCGAGCCCGGCAGCACGGAAGATGTCGGCGACCTCGATCGAGGCGCGCATGGCTCAGCCGTCGGGTGAGATCTCTTCCGGCTTGAACAGGCCGAGCTTGTCGAGCGGGCTCGTCACGGCACGCACCGTGCGGGTCGCGACCTTGGCGTAGAGAGCGGTGGTGTTCAGCTTGGCGTGCCCGAGCAGAACCTGGATGATCCGGATATCGGTGCCGTCCTCCAGCAGGTGGGTCGCGAAGCTGTGACGCAGCGTGTGCGGCCCGACCCGCTTGGCGATGTCGGCGGCCTGCGCTGCCTCGACGACGATGCGATAGAGCTGTCGCGTGCTGATCGGCTTCATCGCGTGCTGCCCAGGGAACAGCCAGCCGTCGCGATGCATCACGCCCTGCTGCCGCCCAACCTTCCACCACTGACGCAGCAGAGTGAGTAGATCGGCAGAGAGCATGGCATTGCGATACCGCCCGCCCTTGCCGCGCTCGACGCGCAGCAGCATGCGCTCGCTGTCGACGTCGGCGACCTTCAGCATCGACACCTCCGCGACGCGCAAGCCCGCACCATAGGCGACCGACAATGCGGCCTGGTGCTTGAGACACGTGGTGGCGTTGAGCAGCCGGGCCACCTCGTCGCGGCTGAGCACCACGGGCAGGTTGCGCGGATGCGACAGCCGGACGAGCCGGCGCGCCAGGTCCGGGCGGTCGAGCGTTTGGGTGAAGAAGAAGCGCAGCGCCGACACGATGCTGTTCATCGTCGGCACGGGAACGCCGTCTTCCTGCTGCTCGATCTGGAACCGACGTAGGTCGTCGGCTGTCGCCGTGTTTGGCGAACGCCCAAGGAATGTCGCCAGGCGTCCGATATCGCGGAGATAGTTGCGCTGCGTCTCGCGTGAGAAACGCCGCATGTTCATGTCGTCGATCAGCCGCTGGCGCAGCGGGCTGATGGGTGCATCGAGAAGGGGATGGGGCATGGTCGGGCTCCTTGTTGAAGAAGCCCGTCATCTTCTGCCGTTGCTGGACGACGCTCAACGCGAGCGCGACGGCCGGCCCATCACCCCTACCTCAACCGCAGGCGCCCTCCCGCGCAGCGGGTTCGTTCTCCGTGAAGAGCTTCGGGTGCCTTCGATGCGCGGCATCCGGTGCCGGGGAACAATTGGGATGACAATTACCTTCGCCTGCGATCTGTCCGGCGGTCCCGCATTGTTCCCCACCACTGGGAAAGGTCGTCGGCAGCGGACACGCGCTGTTTGCCCTGCGCGCCGACTGGAAGCGCGACCTGCTGCGCGCACAGCACAATTGCTGGTACTACACGTTATCTACGGCACGGTTCTGGGCGGCGTTTATGCGGCCCAGCATCCCATGTCGCGCGATGGAGCATTGACCGCGTAGACGGTCCGGTCGCGACCCATCGGTCTACACAGAGCCCGATCTGCAGATACGTCGATCGGGCTCTGACACTCAAACAAGCAAGGAATTTTCATGTCACAACACCACTCATTGCCCGGATCGCCGGCTCCGGCCCTCTCGCTGCCTGCCATCTGCGGTGGAACGATCGATCTGGCGGCCGAGCACCCGGATCAGTTCACGATCGTGTTCTTCTATCGCGGCGTGCATTGCCCGATTTGCAAGACGCAGACGGAAGAACTGGCGGCGCGTGTCGACGAATTTGAAAAGCGCGGCATCAAGGTGCTGGCAGCTTCAATGGATTCAGAAGAACGGGCCGGGCGCCAAGCCGAGGGGTGGAAGATCGCGGGTCTCAAGGTGGGATACGCCCTTTCCGAGGCAGACGCCCGGGCCTGGGGCCTGTTCATTTCCCAGAAAGAGAAGGACAGCGAGCCGGATCGGTTTGCCGAGCCCGGCATCGCCATCGTCTATCCCGACGGGACGATCTATGCGCTGTTTCACCAGAGCGTGCCCTTCGCGCGGCCGCGTCTGGACGATCTTTTGAAGGGTCTCGATTTCGTCGTCGAGAAGAGCTACCCGGCGCGCGGCACGCTGGCGGCCTGAACAGTGGCAGATCAAAATCAGAAGAGCTTCTCCGATCTCAAAGCGCTGTTCATAAACACCACGCTGACGCGTTCGCCAAAAAACTCCCACACCGAATTGATCATGCGCAAGTCGATGGCGGTCATGGAAGCCAATGGCGTGAACGTGGAATATCTTCGTGCAGTCGACCATTCGATCGCATCCGGCATTCAGCCAGACATGCGCAAAGAAGGCTGGGAGACCGATGAATGGCCGGAACATATTTGGCCGAAAGTCAATGCAGCGGACATTCTGGTGATTGGGACACCCATCTGGCTAGGCGAGGAATCATCGGTTTGTCGTGTAATCATTGAACGGCTCTACGCGCACAGTGGTCAAACGAACGAAAATGGTCAGTATGTCTATTACGGCAAAGCCGGCGGCTGCATCGTGACTGGCAACGAGGACGGCATAAAGCACTGCTCGATGACCGTGCTCTACGCGCTGCAGCACATCGGCTATACGATACCGCCGCAGGCCGACTGCGGCTGGATTGGCGAGGCGGGCCCCGGCTCTTCCTATGGCGACGGCGGAGCCGGCCTCGACAATGAGTTCACCAAGCGCAATACCGCCTTCATGAGCTGGAACCTTATGCACATGGCCCGGATGCTGAAGGACGCCGGCGGCATTCCCGCGCATGGGAACCAGCCCGAGGCTTGGAAGGCGGGCGATCATTTCGATCATCCTGATGGGTGAAGCAAGACCCCAACTTCAACCGGGGGCCGCTTTCCAACGCGCCCGTGTCAAGGGAAACGGTTACTTGTGGGAAGAAATCGGCGTCCTACTGAGATTAGCCCGCGATGTATGCCGCGAAAACTGCGCAAAGTCTGAACTGCTCAAAGAGATCTGAAAAAGGGCCTTCGAGGTGTCCCGTTGACAAACGAGATCCCTCGCCCTGGCCGAAGACTGCGTCGCACAGCCGAGCGCGCTCTGGGCTTCGGCGGCAGGAGACCGGTAACTATCCCGGTGACAAATATCGCCAACCGCTCCCCCAGTCGATCTATAGCCATGCCGCATGGCTTGCCATTCTGCCAAAGTGGCAAACCGAACACACTTGGAGGGTTATGCGGAATGATCGACGCACGGATAGTCACACGGGCTTTGCGCGGCCGGCAGATCCTTAAGCGATGATGAGTCTGAAGAAGGCCACGATACTTGCTGTGCTCTTGTTGATCTGTTCGGCGGCGGCCGCTCAAGATCGTCCGCCAGATGCAGGCGGCGCCGAGGCCGCGGGCGCAGGTGCCGTCAGAGCCTGGTATGGACGCCCGACCATTCGTTACGCGCATGGCGTTCTGGGCGATGCGATCGAAGCAGGAAGCCTCATCGCGATCGATGAAGGGGGCCGTCGCGATGAGCTTGTTGTGCCGCAAACTCAGGTATTCGAGGACATTACGGCTCGCCTGGCGGATCTAGACGGTGATGGCCACAATGAAGTCGTTGCCATCGCACCGACGTTTCGGCAGGCGCTGCCGTGGCGGCCTACCACATGGTTGATGGCAAGCTCAAAGAGCGGGCCGCGACCGCGCCGGTCAGGCTGGCGAATCGCTGGCTTTCGCTTGCCGGAATCGCGGATTTTCGGGGCGACGGGCGCCGGCAGATCGCCGTGGTCGAAACCCCGCATATCGGGGTCGGAACAAGAGCGGTGCGAAATCGTACGCTAAGGGCGAACGAAGCGGGAACTCTAGGCAGCCCGCCGCAGCCCAGCTGGAAGGCGAAGCGACCGGAAACCTTCCAACAGATGCTGCTCGCTATCCCAAGTGTAAATGCCTGTCAGATTGATGTGCTCCCAGCTCAGCGGTGAGATGTGCTTGAGCAGGTGATGCGGAATCTCGCGACGCGTGTTGCGTAAGTGGGTAACGGCTCGTTCGATATAGACCGTGTTCCAGTGGACAATCGCACTGACGACGAGGTTCAGACCGGAGGCGCGGAAGGCCTGGCTTTCGAACGATCGGTCGCGGATTTCACCACGCTCGTGGAAGAAAACGGCGCGTTTGAGTTTGTGCGCTGCCTCGCCCTTGTTGAGGCCGGCTTGGCAGCGCCGACGCAACGTCGGGCTCGAGTACCATTCGATCATGAAGAGCGACCGCTCGATGTGGCCGAGTTCCCGAAGAGCCTTGGCCAGTTGGCTTTCCTTCGGTGTTGCCGAGAGCTTCTTCAAGATCGTCGAGGGCACAACGGCACGGGTGGTGATCGACGCCGCCAGATGAAGCAGATCATCCCAGTGATCGAGGATCAGGGCGGCGTTGATCGGCGCCCCGATGTGGTTCGACAGCGCGGGATATGCATCGCCTTTCTCGAATGTGTGGAATTTCCGATCTTTGAGATTGCGCAGCCGAGGCGCAAAGCGTTCGCCGATCAAGGCGAACAGTCCGAAGACATGGTCGCTTGCACCGCCCGTATCGGTGAAGTGTTCCTGGATGTCGAGGATCGTGTCCTGATCGAACAACCCGTCAAGCACATAGGCTGCCTCGCTTTCGGTCGGGCTGATCGGCAAGATGCTGAAGTAGCCGTACTGATCTGACAGATGGCTATAGAATTTTGAGCCCGGCTTCGCTGCCGTAGTGCAGATTGACATCGCCGCGCTTCGCCGCTCTATCGCTCGCGCGAAAGAACTGCCCGTCGGATGACGCGGTCGTTCCATTACCCCAAAGTCGGGCATGCGGGTGACGAGTGTGCGCATCGGTGATGCACGCTTGCGCTGCGCGATAGGTCTCCGACCGGGCGTGGAACGAGCGCATCCAGCCGATCTGGTGAGCACTGATGCCCTTGGATGCGCTCGCCATCCGTTTCGGACCGAGGTTGGTCGCATCGGCCAGCACGCCAGCCAGCATGGCCGAGACATTCCTCGGAGTATCACCCGTGCGAACGTGCGTGAAGCAATCCGCAAAGCCGGTCCAATCGTGCACTTCCCTCAACAGGTCGGGAACTTCAACCATTGGATACATATCGCTGATCTCTGCATCCAATTCCTCGGCTGCAGCGGAACCTCGCCGGCGACTGGAGTGACGATCAAGGTCCCGGCTTCAAGCCGAACACCTTCGAGCTTTCCGGATCGTGCTCTGTGCGCCAGGCGCTTCAGGTTGAAGTCGAGCATCTGCCGCGCTTCGGCAAGCCACTGCGCACCGTCACTTTGGACGCCTAGTCCGAGCCGATCCTCCTCCTTCATCGTGGTGAATGTCGACCGCGGCATCAGATGCTCGTCGATCGGCCGGAAGGATCGGCTGCCATCGACCCAAACGTCCGCAGATCTAAGCCGGTCCCGCAAAGCCGCGAGCGTTGCAATCTCATAGAGACGGCGATCGGGCTTCCCCTGCCCGAGGATGAGCCTTCGATCAGCTTGGCTGAGGTGGGTGATTGGGATGCGCTCCGGAAGCGCCCGACGCTTCTCCAGGTAGAGCCGTCTCAGCAACGCAATCGCCGCAAGAAGCGGATCGTGGCGGCGCGCTGAGCGGAACGTGAACGCTTGCAGGAACGCACCAACATACTTGTTGACGGTCGCATATTGCTCGGCCGCCAAAGTCAATGGCGACGCCTCGTTGTCCTCGACCATCGATTCAAGCTCAGGCTTCATCCGGAGCAGCCGGTGCCATCCAACTTCCTGATCGAGAACCTCCAATGCGTTCCGGCCATGATCGTTGGCGGACTGCAGGGCTGTGATCGTGTCGAGGAACATACGCAGCGCCTTGCCTGTAGCCGGCCTGCAGTCCATGTGTCGCTGCTTCTTGCGGTTATTGGCTTGCGAGAACAGCCGACCCATCAGCTTGACGAGCATCGACACTGCATCGTCCGTGAGCTTCTGGCTGAGCTTGATGACCTGCGCCACGATCAAAGCGTGCCGGCGACTCGCATTGAAGTCGTTGGCCAGCCATGCCGGCGTGGCGTTGCCCTCGCGGATCATCTGGTCCCAACGTCCCGATGATACACGCGCCTGCAGTTTCGGATCGATTTTTAGCTTGCGCAGGAAACCAATCCGTTCGGTCAGCCCGACCAGGTTCGACGCACCCGGCGCTTCTGGCGCCGACCGCAGCCAATGAAAGCGCGTCTGGCCGATAGCCGGGTCAACCTCCAATAGCTTGTCCAATGATTGAAGCGTATCGAACGGGATGTCTTCAATCAGAGAGTTCTCTCCGCCCGACGGCGAGCTATAGCGCGGCCGGCAAGACCGATCCGTTCGATCGTGTCGATTGCCGGCAGAAGAGATCCACGTTCATGGAATGTGGTGACAATGGAACTGGCTATCGCAGCACCGTCGTCGGACATCGTGGCCGATTGAATCGCAGCCAATAGCGCGGCTCGACGATCTTGCGCCGTCGCGCTTCTCGTATTCAGATACACCATGAGGCGCGCCGCGTGATCGCGCCGGGTTTCTTCACGGCGTGCATAAAGCGCAAATGCTTCTGGGTCGGCGCCGATTTGGTCAGCAACATATCGAAGCATGGCGCGGGGCGGGGTCTCTTCTGCTCCCAGCACTCGGCAAGGATATCGCATCAGACATAGCTGCACGGCAAAACCAAGCCGATTATGCTTACGCCTCCGTAGCTCAATCTCCAGACGATCCGCCGGTGACAACGAATAGTGCCGGATCAGGCTATCCTCGTCGGCTGGTATTTCGAAAATCTTCTGTCGATCATGAACTTTGAGAAGCTTCCGTTTTGCCATCGCCCAACCCCCCACGACCAATCTGCCCAGAGCGTTGTCGAGTCGGACGGACGAAGAAACGAAAACTGGTGCCTAACGGTGCCAATCCACAGAGATCGGAGGCCGCCATCCGAGATCCGAGACAGTACATGTTCCGTTCGACCTTAGCGTACGATTTCACACTGCTCTTGTTCTGACCCCGCATTGCCCTGTCGCTGTTATGGGGGATCGCGGTCTATCATGTGCTGGAACTGATCGGTTATGCGCCGTTCGTCTTGCCGTAGGCGTGCGGCTGGTATGCAGTGCATAGATCAGCCCCACCTTATTGCCGCAGCATCTCGAACATTTCAGCTGGGCTTCAGATCGCATTCCATCGCTTGAGCGTGAGCGCTGGCTCCGAGCATCGTCGCTCACGACCATGCGCGAAAGGTGGTGCCGGGACAGCGCGGATCGTGGCGGAAAGCTACGATGCTGGCGAGACCGTCAGCGAGGTGGCTCGGCGACATGCATTGTCCCCGCAGCAGCTGTTCGCCTGGCGCCGGTCCGCGCGGGTGCCGTTGGCGAATGCGCCGGCACCGGAGCCAATGTTTGTTCCAGCAGTGGCCGCGTCACCTGAGCCCGAACCGGCGTTGAAGCGTGCGAGATCGACACGGAAGCGGAAGGCCGCGCGAGAAACCGGAGTGATCGAGTTGGCGATTGACGTTGTCGCCATGCGGGTAGGTCGTGGCGCCGACGCCAGGACGGTGGCGGCGGTGATCCGTGCGCTGAAGGCGCCGTCGTGATCGGGCCGACGGGTGTGGTCAAGGTGATGGTCGCGACGAAGCCGGTGGACTTCCGCAAGGGGGCCGAAGGCCTGGCGGCGCTGGTGCGCGAGACGATGGGCGCCGATCCGTTCTCTGGCGCGGTCTACGTCTTCAGGGCCAAGCGCGCCGACCGGGTCAAGCTGGTGTACTTCGACAGCACCGGCGTGTGCCTGCTGGCGAAGCGTCTGGAGGACGGGAAGTTCTGCTGGCCTGCCATCACCGATGGCGTGGTGAGGTTGTCGGCGGCGCAATTGCAGGCGCTCCTGGAAGGGTTGGACTGGCGGCGCGTGCATGACGCCCGCGAGACGCGCGCGCCGGTCGCGGCAAGTTAATCCCATGGGCGGCCAGAGACGCTGGCAAAGCATTGGAATGCATGATTGAATCGGTCTTGTCAGCAACCCGGCCGAGCCTCAGACTGAATAGCCCCGAGTTTCGTGGACGCCTTCGGGTTACGTGTCCTGCTGCCGTTCGAACTCGACGGGTGACAGCATCCCGTTTCTGACGTGCTTTCGTTTCGGGTTGTAGAACATCTCGATGTAGTCGAACACGTCCTGTCTTGCCTCCTCGCGTGTTCGATAGGTTCGGCGCCGTATTCGCTCGGCGCTTGAGAAGTTGAAGAAGCTCTCGGCCACTGCATTGTCGTGGCAGTTCCCACGCCGGCTCATCGAGTGCTCAAGATTGTGGTGCTTCAGGAACGCTGCCCAGTCCATGCTGGTGAACTGGGAGCCCTGGACGCCCTTCTGTTTGTCAAGCGGCGATGCGCGTTCGGTTAATGTCTTTCTGGCGCCGCATAATTATGCCGAAGACTTCTCGTGCGACGTAGCGTTTTACCATGCGGATGGCTTCCAGTTTCGAATGACCTTCGGCGACGCGGCGCGAGACGTAGGCTTTTGTCCTTTCGTCGGTCCTGAGGCGGCCGATCGCGATGATGTGCAGCGCGCTGTTGGCGGCGCGATCTCCGCCACGGTTGAGACGGTGTCGCACCGTCTTTCCCGATGATGCCGGGACGGGGCTAACGCCGCAGAGTGCCGCGAAGCTGGCTTCGGACTTGAGCCGCTCGGGATTATCGCCAGCCGTCAGCAGCAGCTGGGCGGCACTGTTGTGGCCGATGGAGTTCTGCGCGATCAGTTCCGGGGCGAGATCATTTACGATCGCTTCGATCATCATGTCGAGATCAGCGGTTTCATCGTGCAGCTCAAGGTAGCGCCGCGCGAGCGATTTGAGGCAGATGCGATACGCGGCCTCGATGTCGCGATAAGCCGTCAGATCCGGGCGCCAGGCGGCGAGGGTGCGGATCAGTTGCATCCGCGTCATTCCCCGGAGTTGGTCGCGCAGCGCGTCCGGCGCGGCGATGATCGTGTTCTGGATCATCTGCAGGGCGATCCGCCGGGCATTCACCGCTGTTTTCCGGCAAGCCTTTAGAACTCTGAGAGATTCCACCATTCCATCCCGGCTTCGCGGGGTAACGGTCCGCTGCCCCGCAAAGGCAGCATGGGCGGCGCTTTGGGCATCCAGATCGTCATTCTTTCCGCGTTTGCGACGATCTTGACGGTCAGGTGCCGTGACCTCCAGGACCTCTATCCCGGCGGTTTGCATGTAGCGCAGAAGGCCCGCGCCATAACTGCCCGTCGACTCGATGCCGATACGCTGAAGCTCACCGAACGAGCGCATCCATGCCAACATCTGACGATAACCGTGCCGGGTGGTCGCGAAGCTGCGGGTATCGAGAACCCGGTCGCAGTCGTCAACGACCGCCGCAACATGCAGGTCCTTGTGGGTGTCGACGCCGCCCGTGATGCTATGCGCCGCCTTGTCGTTTCCGTCCATCGTTCACCTCCGTGGTTGCCAAAACCCATGGCTCACCCACGATCCAATGCTTGGACAGGACAGTCACGAGACCGGTTCGGTCAGGCCCTTCTCGGGTCACAGGCAATGGCCGAGGCAAAGCCTCACCGCGAGGTGTTCCCGGGCGGCCGACAGGTCCAGGGAAAGACACGTCGGTCGATCGGAGTGCGGGTCAGGCCGCACCGAGGCACCTTGCGGCGCCAGTCTACCGCGGTCGATCAGTGTTTGAGACAAACCGCCCGGGAACTGGCGACCATCTTCTGACTGTCGGAGTGGACCAGGACCTTGCCCTTCGGCTTTCGCCGCCATACCGCCATGAGCAACGCCTGCAACACGACATCAGATAAGTGCAGGGAAGCTATCCGAGCTGGTTAAGCCAGCCATTAAAGAACTTTCCAATGTCTCTTCCGTTATCCCGACAACAGCCATGACGTGTGGCTGCGATAGAAACCCAATCGGAGGATGTCATGAAGTCGATGGTTAGCATTGTCGCGAAGACTTTGGCGTGCACTGCTTTTGCAATAGCATTTGCACTTCCAATCTATGCAGCTGGCCTAGGAGCCGGCGCATCCATCGGCGGCTCTGGCGGTGTCAACGCTGGCGCCGGTGCTTCAATCGGTGGATCTAATGGCGTGAGCGCGGGCGCTGGGGCGTCTGTGGGAGGCGCCAATGGTGTCAACGCAGGCGCCGGAGCAAGCATCGGCGGCACGAACGGTGTAAATGCTGGCCTTGGCGCTACCGTAGGCGGAACTACCGGCGTCGGTGTGGGTGTCGGCGTCAATATTGGTGGCGTCAATCCTGCAAACCCGTCCAACCCTACCAATCCGAGTAACCGGCAAATCCAAGTCTTCCGGGCGCCGTGGCTCAAATGTCGGACAGCCAGGTCGCGAGGATGAAGAAGCGTTGCGCGGATGTCCTCAGCAATTCAGGTCCTATGACCGAGATTTGCGCCAGCTGTGCCTGTTGATCTCCAGGCGTTAAGGGGCAGTCATTCGCGAGGCCTGACGAAACTCTCAGAGCCTCGCGCGATTACAGGACCGCTGCCTCGCACGGCAGCGGGCTTTTTTCCAGCGCACCGAGCGGAACCGTTTCGCCTTTCCAAGGTTGGGCGCTGATGCGACGTTTGATCAAATTTGATTGAGGGTGGCCGGCGCTACTTCCGCATTTGGAGTGCTGGGGTGACAGCGACGAAGGCCTTGCCAACTAGGTATCCGCCGCAAAGACAAGCTAACACTGGGGTAGCCGTTCGACCAACTGACTGATCAAGAGCTACGCGATCGAGGAATACGAACTCATAGGCATCGAGCGTGAGGCCGGCTTGCCGGCCTTTGCCCTGATGGCCGATCGCGCGACAGGCAAGTATGTTGGCTCGGCCTTCATCAATCCAAGCCGAGCCATCCGCGAGCGGCTATGGAAGCGCGTCCAGGAGCACGCCGGTCCGGCGCCAATGGGCATGAAGCGGCCGGCGACGCAATGGGTGAAGCCAGGCCTCATTGGTCGCGTGAAGCATCTGCGCGGGGAGGAGGATCTGCGACGCTTCGCTGCAGGATTTCCGGGAGGAAGACAGATAGTTTGGAACACAACCGCTGATTGGAACTTCAGAAGTATGGTCAACTCTGACAAGCCAAAACGTTTCATGCCTGCGCCCAAACCCAAAGGCGCTATGGTCGCTGCCGCGATCATGATCCTTGCAGTTGCACTTGTGATTGTATGGTTTTTGCTGAAATGAGCACGCGCGGTACAAACTTCGTCGATCAATGGATCCGCTCCAAGGTCCCTAGGACCGTTGGGGCCGACGTCATCTCAGTTGCGGAGTTGGCTGAGGCTCTATTCGACGATGCTTGTGTCGTCGGGATCGACAGTACCGAAATCGAGGAAGACGTCGGCAGTCTCTATCAGATGATCTTCGATGCCACGTGCACCGCAATGCGGGCTTGGCCGATTGAACGCACGTATCAAGGCGACCTCTACTGGCGTGTGTGCCGCCGTCTAGTATAGGATGGGCGACAGTAGATTACGTTTAATCGAATCCTCCACTACGAACGGACTCCCTATGAATTTTGCAAAGATTGCAGCGCCCCTGGCGCTTTTCTGCGCGCTCGGCGTCAGCCCGGCGTTTGCCGTCTGCAACATTTCAGATGCCAAGCTCGAAGAGGCAGTGCTCAAGAGCCCCGAATTGCGCAAACCCGAGAACCGCTATCTCGTGCGCGACCTGCGCAAGTTGCGCGACGCGGCGTTCATCCTGTGGTCCTACGGCTTGCACGACGATTGCGAGCGGGTGCTGGCCAACATCCGTGAATTGATTGCGTCGCCCTCGATGGGCCAGCTCGGCGACAATGACGAGGACGAAGCCGACCAGCAGCTTGCCGCCAGCGAACCGCAGAGCCACGAAGGCGGTGAGATCCAGGGCAATCGCAACGCGCCGGACGCGCGCCCCCTCATTGACATCGACGATCTCGGCCCGGGCTTGCGCGTCGACGAGATCGTCGGTGCTGAGGTTCGCAGCTCGGACGACAAGATCGTCGGCGAGGTCCGCAATGTCGTGATAGGCACCAAGGACCGCTGGGACTACGCTGTGGTCGCATCCGCCGGTTTCTTCATCGCGGGCAAGGACAGCATCGTGGTTCCGCTGCGCTACCTACAGGTGAACGAGGCCCGCAACAGCTTCTATCTTCGAATTACCAGCGCGCAGGTCAAGATGGTGCCGCTGATGCCCGACCAGGAATATCTGTGGCTGGCGGACGAAAAGTGGCGCGCCACCAACGACGCGATCTTCCAGAGCCTGAACCCGGATCCTGCCCGCTATGGCAAGGGTGCCAAGCCGAAGGATTCCGGCGTGAAGTGACCGGCGGTAATCCGGGGAAGGCACTTCCCCCTACACGCTGCCCCACGGCTTCACGGGCTTCGAGCCGCCCAACGGCAATGTTGCCGCGGACGATAGCTGCGGGCGCTGTATCTTTACAACAATCATTCCCCGCATGATCTTTGTAGTGGTTGGCGCGCCGCACGTAAGTCTCGACCGATCCCTGCTGCCGGGGGCAGCCTATTTTGGCAAAGTTACCGGAGCGCGTTCCTTAGTTTGGTCCAGTTGTCGGTCAGGTCGTTTGTCGGATGAGGCATTATTTCCAATTTACCCCACTCCCGGGCGACTGATCGTGCCACCGCTTTCTGATCTTTCCGCGGCAGTCCTACGATATTTGGAAAGATGATTTCTGCCTCTAGGCGGTAAAAGGCGCCGGTCTTCGGGTTGATGGCTGCGTACCAAGCGACGAACATCCGGATGATGTACGGGGTCCGTCCCGACGCCATCATGTAGTCAATACAGGCGAACATCAGTGCGCTGTCGCAGTCCTCCTCGGTAATGTCGGGTAGGACCATGCGGGTCTCGATCTGCATGCTTGATGAAGTTGCGAGGGCCGTTAAGCATATCACGGACTGTCGTGCCGATTGACAACCGCTCCTGGCGCAAGGCATTTTCCTGCTGAGGCAAAAGCGAAGGGGCATGAAATGAAAAAGGCGTATGAACGGCCGACACTGATCAAGCGAGACAGGCTCGCCTCCGTAACAGCGGGCCTGGTTATCGTTTCTGGGATCAAGTGAGCTGAGGCATCTAAAATCAAGCCCGCTGGCTCCGGCCGGCGGGCTTTTTGCGTTTCTGGGGTCGAATTTGAGCGTTCGTGCGCGGCACAGCAAACCCCGCACGCTCACTGGCTACCCCTTTTTGGCGCGCTGCTGCGAGGGCCACCAGATGAAATACAGCGACCCGATCTTAAGCACCGGCACGCGTCTATCTCTTTCCCGGTCGCGTAGCTCGCGATAGGTCTTCACCTTGAATATCCCGCCGGGCATGGGAGCTTTGGCGCCGGCCGACGAGACACTTGGTCTGTTGATTTCCACCCAGAACTGAGCCGGGTTTGGAGTGAACCCCTGCGGCTGGACCAGGGGGCCTAAAAAACTGATACGTTCGATGGGCCTTGAACGGAGAAGGCTCATGAAGTCACGAGGTCCATATCGTCGGCACTCGACGCAATTCAAACTGCAGCTCTGCCAGGACATCCGTGGTGGCGTCATCGGGCGCCGCGATGCCCAGCGCATGTATAGCGTTTCGGCGAACCTCATCCAGCTGTGGTTGACCCAGTTCGACCGAGGTGAACTGAATGACGAGGAGGCTGAGGCCAGCGTCATTGCTGAATACGAGGCGCGCATCGCAGCTCTCGAACGCAAGGTCGGCCAACTCACCATGGAACTGGACCTTGCCAAAAAACGTATGGCTCGCCCCGCCTGCAAGCGACTTTTTGACGGCATCTCAGTCTGCGCCAACGTATCCGGTCTCGGGGCGATGATCGTCCCCGACCAAGATGGAGCTTACGCGCGTACCGATCCTCATAAACACGTCGGCGTCTAGCGCCATTTTTTTGGTCAGGATGTCGGCACACCGTTCGACTGTCAGGCCATCTTTTCAGTCCACTCACAGACAACGCCGGCCTGAAGGTCTCCCTTCTGGCCGATCTCTGATTATCCGACCGACGGCAACGCCGCCATCTGGAAGGGCCGCCCGCTTCTCAGCACCGCCCAGATGATCCTGGCCATCTTCGCTGCCAGCGCGACGACAGCCGTATTCATATGAGTTCGCGACAGCAGGCCTCGCAGCCATTCGCCCAACAGCGTCTTCCCTTTGGCAAGGGATGGTAGCGCTGCTCGTGCTCCATGGATCAGCATCCTACGAAGATAGCCGTTGCCGCGCTTGCTAATCCCCAGAAGCTTAGGCTTACCTCCGGTCGTCATTTGTCGAGGCACGAGTCCAAGCCAGGCCGCAAGGTCACGGCCCCGGCCAAACGTCTCGGCCTTTCCGACCGACGCTACGAACGCGGTCGCATTCAATGGGCCGATCCCCGGTATCGTCGAGAGCAGCTTCATCGATGCATCCGTGCGAGCGAGGTCCGCGAACTCCGCGTCGAAGGAGACGATGCGAGCATCGAGGGCGCGCCACTCGGCTCGCATGTCCTCGATCAGAACCCGGATCCGACGGCCGATCGCCATCTCTCCGGCGAGAAGCTGTTCCAGTCGAAGTTCAAGCTTGCGCCGCCCCTTGGCAAGCATGATTCCCCGCTCGAGCAAAATCGCCCGAAGCTGGTTGATCAGAGTCGTCCGCTCGCCAACCAGCCGATCTCGAGCCCGGTGCAGGCTCTGCATGTCGAGTTGCTCGTCGCTCTTCAGATCGACAAAGCGCATTGTTGGGCGGGTCGCGGCTTCCGCTATCGCCTCCGCATGTCAATCGGCCCGCAATTGGGACCCTGGATCGGCGCGCAAAAGGGGCTCTGACGCAATTTTGGTGGTGACTAGTGCTACGCAGCGCCAATGACCCGGGCCTGGAGTAGGTCGAGCTTTCCTCGGCCGTACATTTGGCGTTTCACGAGTTTGAGTTTGGTAATCTGCCCCTCGGTTTGGCCATTGGACCAGGGAGATGTAATCGCCGCGCTCACGGCCGCTCGGTCCTTGACGACGCCGTTGGCGAAGGGGGCGACTAGGCCGGATCGAGCTTGCTCCAGCCATGGCTCAAGATCAACGAGAGACTTCTTGCGGATCATGGCCTGGAAGGCGGCGATGATTTCCCTGGCGTCTACCAGCTGGGGCACGCCGCCCTCGATCGCCGCGACAATGACGGTTTCGGACTTGGAGAGGTTATCGCGACCGATGGTCATAAGCCGCGCAACGGTCCGCGCCGAGGGCGCCCGGCTCAAGGCGGCGCCATCGACCTTTTCCGCCTTCCGACGGCGCGTGGTCCACTCGGTGACAACCCGAAGGCTGCCGCGGAACCCTTGGACCGCGAGCCGTCGCCACAGCTCGGCACCGTTCCGCTGTCCGGCCGACCACTGGGCGTCAAGCCATGGCAGGTACAGTTCGAGCGAGCTCTCGCGGACGCGGAAGACATCCGAGCGTTGACCACGCAGCACGCGACGAACCAGACCTCGGCTGTACCCGGTCCGGCGAACGATCTCCTTGATCGTCACTCCGGCCTTGGCCAGGCCGAGAATGGCGGCGTTAGTGTCTTCGCGGTGAAGATATCCCTCATATTGGATGCGCTCGGCGGCGGTGAGCAGGTCGAGATTGATCGTGGTGGCGCCGATCGCGGTCCGAATCTGGCGCATGGATTTGCGCACGGCGTCGACGAAGGCGCGGCTGGCGTTCTCCATCAAGTGCCAACGGTCGGCCACCTGGGTCGCCTTCGGCAGCGCCTTGGCTGCAGCCATCGCGTAGCCGCCGCCGCGGTCGCGCGCGACAATGCTGATCTGAGGCTGATCGGAGAGCCAGGCCTGGGCCGTCGCTGGCTCCCGGTCAGGCAGCAATGCGATGGTCTTGCGTCGCTCCAGGTCGCAGATGATGGTCCCATAGCGTTGGTTGCGTCGCCAAGCCCAGTCGTCGATCCCGATGATGGTCGGCGGAACAAAACGCGGGCTGCCGCGCCGCCGCACGACACGCAGCAGGGTGTCGTTGCTCACCGGCAGCATCAGCCTCTGGGCGAAGCTCGCTGCCGGACGCCCGCCGAGAACAAGCCCAAGATGGTGGACGATATCATCGAGGCGAGCGGTTCGTCGGGCCCATGGCGCGAGGACGTCCCCGTCAAAGCGCTCGGCAAAGATTCGCCGACCGCAAAGCACCGCGTCGCAGTGGAACCGGCGTACCATTACGACCAGCAGAACAGGCTTGCCCGCCATGGGCAGATCCGCCAAACGCCGCGGATACCGGCTGTGGATCCGCACTGATCTCGTTCCACAGCCCGGACAGGCGCTCGCGATGCTTAAAGGACGGACCGTGATTAGCGTCGCGTCGGCGCCACTGGCGGCATCATCGACCACAAAGCCGCGAGGGACGAGGGTCGATGGTCGGAGGGTCTGGCCCATAGCACTGATTCCTCTGTCTGAAATCGGTACCAACCAAACCCGAATGTCATCAAAAGTGAGTCAGAGCCCTTTTTGGACGCCGATCACCCCTGAAACGGGGTCCTTATTCCACGCCGAAACACATCCGCATCCCGATCGTCGTTCTTCTGCGCTTTCACGTAAGGACGAACATATTCGGGAGACATCAGCCGTACATCGTGGCCCTGCTCACGAAGCTGCCGGCCGAGATGATGGGCACCGCAACAGGCTTCCATCGCCATCACGCAGGCCGGCATTCCCGCCGCCAGCTTTAGCACGCTGTCCCGACGCATCCGGCGCCGCAACAGCACTTTCCCGGCTTCGTCCAGCCCGACAACGCTGCAAACGTCCTTTCCAAGATCGATACCAAGAACCCTGATCTCATTCATCGGCTCGCCTCCGTGCCATCCTCATCGACGACGCAATCATGCGCCGAGGGAAAGGGGCGAGCCATTCCATAAACACCGCGCCAACCGACCGTCGGCGACAGCAAGAGGTCCTTCATCGTCACCGGCCTCAGCGTGCTCAATCAGACGGGGATGTGAAGTGATCGATCTGCCGAGAAGCACCTTCTACTATCGCGCCACAACCAAAACGACCAAACTCTCGGACGCGGAATTTGTCACCCTCATCGAGGATATTAAGGACGAACTGCCCTGCGGCTATCGGCGCGTGACCCACGAGTTGCGCAGGCGCGGACATCTCGTCAACCACAAGCGCGTAGCTAGGGTGATGAGGGCGGCAGGCTTGGGAATCAAGCCGCGGAGGCGTTACGTGCGCACGACCGACAGCAGCCACAATTCCCCGATCTACCCGAACCTCTACCGCAACGTGATCCCGGATCGGCTTGACATGGTTTGGGTTGCTGATTTCACATACATCCGAATTGCCAACGGCTTCTGCTATCTTGCCGTCATTCTCGATGCGTGCAGCCCCAAGGTTGTCGGCTACGCCTTGTCTCGACGACTCGACACGCCTTTGGCGCTCGCAGCTTTGCGCTCCGCTCTGGCAAGCAGGAGGCCGTTGTCAGGCTTCATCCATCACACCGACCGTGGTGCCAAGGCGGATTCAACCGGTCGTCGCAACACTTTCGATCATATCCTGTTTGAGTAGCCGGTCGAGTGCCTCCGCAGGCGTTCGCCAGCCGAGCGTCTTGCGTGGCCTCGTATTCAGGGCATGGGCAACGGCGTTCAGCTCCACGGCGCCATGTTGGCTGAGATCCGTGCCTTTCGCAAAGTACTGTCGCAGCAGGCCATTTGTGTTTTCGTTGCTGCCGCGCTGCCAAGGGCTCTGAGGGTCGCAGAAGTAGACCTCAAGACCAGTGTCGATCCGAAGCTGGGCGTGCTGCGCCATCTCGGCGCCCTGATCCCAGGTCAGGGATCGTCGCAGATGTGTCGGCAGATCCATGATGTTCCCTGATATGGCATCGCGGACGGCTTCGGCACCATGACCGGCAAGAGCCGGACCGTTCTTGATCGACTGATCCTTTCCGTGGCCTTCCATGCGTGGCAAATGCAAGAGCATTGTGAAGCGCGTAGTGCGCTCGACCAAGGTGCCGATCGCCGAGCTTCCGAGGCCGAGAATTAGGTCGCCCTCCCAGTGGCCCGGCACCGCCCTGTCGCCGATCTCTGCCGGGCGGTCGCTGATCATCAGTGCGTCCGCGATAAAGGACTTACCTCGGTTCCGCGCACGTTCCCGGGGTAAACGCAATGCTCGGCCAGAGCGCAGGCAGGCCGAGAGCTCCCGTCTCAGAGCGCCGCGCCCCTGGATGTAGAGTGCCTGGTAGATTTGCTTCGTGGCTGATGCGCATGGTCAGATCCTGGGGGAAGTCGACCTTCAGGCGTTGCGCTATCTGCTCCGGGCTCCACGCCAAAGACCAGCGTCGGCTCTGCCGATGAACGGCTCGCCGCTTTTTCCATACCACAACAGGTCCGTCGAAGGCGACGCCCTCTGGTGTGGCGATCAGGCCGGCGAGCCTGTCCTGAACGTAGTCGCGCAGGGCAGGATTGCCTGCCAGCTTGCTGGTTTTCGGGCGCAGTGCCGCACGGTCCGCATGCCGCGCGGTGAGAGCCCGGTAATCGAAGTCACCGCCTCGCGTGGCTGAGTTGCGCCTGATCTCACGCAAGATTGTGCTGGGTGATCGCCCCAGCTTGCGCGCGATGGCGCGCACGCCAGTGCCCCTCGCGCATTCGAGGGCTATTTCCTCGCGTTCCGCAAACGAGAGGTTGCGGCTCGCCAGCATTGGTGACGAGGGAGCGAGATGTGTGGGAGGCATTCCGCCGGAACTCCGAAACCACCGGCTTCCGACAGGGCCGGAGACGCCTGCTTCGACGGCGGCCTCCTCACTGGGGAGACCTGCCGCGATACCCCGCCAGAATCGGCACAGATTCTCACGTTGCCAGACCGGCGGCCGTCCTGGCGAGGATAATCTGCGCCGGATGGAGCGTTCGGATTTTCGTCTTCCTGTCGTCAATTTCACCTCCGGGAAAGCGGTGTTGCGACGACCGGTTGAATCCGCCCAATACGCGTCCGAGACCTATCGGAGAGCGCTGGATGTGGCAGGCCTGCGCGGCTCCATGAGCGCGATCGGCAACCCCTACCACAATGCGCAGGCCGAGAGCTTCATGAAGACCTTGAAGGTCGAGGACGTCTATGTGGCTGGCTACGACAGCTTTGCCGATGTGGCCGAACGATTGCCGAGGTTCATCGAAGAGGTCTACAACTCAAAGAGGCTGCACTCAGCCCTTGGCTATCGAACACCAGAGGAATTCGAAATCCAACTCGCCCAGAAGGCGGCTTAGTTTGGCGGCACAGCCTGGTCCAGCCGCAGGGGTTCACTCCACACACGGCTCAGTTCTGGGTGGAAATCAACAGCCTCCTAGAAGCGGACAGTTAATTGGTTGGCCGATTGTTGCGGATCGGACGAAGCTGCCTGTCTTCAAGCCAGTATTGTTAGGATACCAGGGAGACCATGGCCGACAGATTGAACGAAGGCCAGCGCGAATCTCGCTTGGCTGACAGAAGCCGTCGAGCGTGGAATGGCAGCAGTTTGAGACGCTCTCGCTCGTTGGTGGCTCATCAGACAGATATGAGATCGCCTCAACGCAATCGTTTCAGACTTGCAGCCCCACCTTAGAATATCTCGATGCAACTGCGACTTTTTCCCCAGCCGTTCGTTATTTCCAAACGCGTCAGTCATTGATGCACCTGATCGAAGGGCCGCTGACCTTTGGGAGGATAAGCCTGGTCGGTCCGGAGATCGCATGCCCCAAGCCTATGCCAACAGAATCTCGACGTCGGTTCCAATCCATGACGTCCACAGGTTCTTCATCGACTTTGCTGCATCGCAGCTGACCGAGGAACCCCGGCGACAGGCGATCTTCGGTCGAATGGCTGATCGAGGAGGTATAGAGCATCGCTTTTCATGCTTTGCGCCATCGGAGAGCCCCCAAGGAGCAAGCGTCGACCACGATGGCATCTTCCTGAGAGACGCCTTTCCGGGAA
Source organism: Mesorhizobium sp. INR15 (assembly GCF_015500075.1). Lineage (NCBI taxonomy): Bacteria > Pseudomonadati > Pseudomonadota > Alphaproteobacteria > Hyphomicrobiales > Phyllobacteriaceae > Mesorhizobium > Mesorhizobium sp. INR15. The sequence goes on from NZ_CP045499.1 coordinate 333,072, forward strand.
CGGCAAAACGCATGGATATGTTTGCCGATGCAGCGCCGGTGCTTGCGTCCAAAGCCGTTGAGAAGGTTCTGGCCGGGGAAGATCGCGATCGGATCACTCACCTAATCGTCACCACCTGCACCGGGTTTTCCGCACCAGGTCTAGATCTAGAGATCATGGCGCGATGCGGCCTGCCGACTGGCGTTGAGCGCACGATCATCGGCTTCATGGGCTGTTATGCGGCCATCAATGCCCTTAAACTGGCGCGTCATGTCGTTCGATCGGAGCCCCACGCGCGGGTCCTGGTCGTCAATGTTGAACTCTGCACCCTGCATTTGAGGCAGACGACCGAGATGGAGAAATTGCTCTCGTTTTGCCTGTGGGGCGATGGGTCGGCAGCGGCTCTGGTCACGGCCGACCCGTTTGGACTTCGACTCGAGCGCTTCCAAGCTGTAGTTGCCGCTGGAACGGCCGATCTGATGACTTGGAAGGTGCGGGACGACGGCTTCGACATGGTGCTATCGGGCCAAGTGCCGGGTGCTATTCACACTGCCCTTCAGGAAAATATTGGTACTATACTTGGGAGCAAAAGCGTTCCAGAAATCGATCTCTGGGCTGTGCACCCGGGCGGCAGATCAGTGCTTGATGCTGTAGAAAGATCGCTCGACCTCGACAAGGATGCGCTCAACACGGCGCGGGGCATTCTGCGCGAAAACGGCAACATGTCCTCTGCAACTGTCATGTTCGTGCTTGAGCGGATGCTTCGAGAGGAAGCGAGCGGCAAGCTTGGCTGCGGCATGGCCTTCGGCCCAGGACTGACCGCCGAAACTATGATGTTTCAGACATGCGGGAACGCCTAGGTGGCCCAACGTCTCGACGCACGCACGATCGTTGCGGAACTGCTCGACGAATTGCCCATCGACGATGCGAGAGCAATGGCGTCGCGGCGGGACCTGCTGTGGATCAACGCGTTGATGTTGCAGACAAGGATCATGGCCTCAATGCTGCGCCGACACGTCCTCAGCCCGCCTGCAAGGATCCTTGAGCTTGGCTGCGGAGATGGCTCCTTGATGCTGGCGGTGGCGCGGCGGATGGGAAGCAATTGGCGCGGTGTCGAGCTGGTGATGCTGGATCAAGCGGACCTGGTGACCAAGTCCATGTGCGAGTCGTATGCTTCGTATGGCTGGCGCGCGCGACCGGTCACCGCGGATATCTTCGAATGGCTCGAACAGTCCGAAAACGAACAATTCGATCTGGTTTGTGCCAATCTCATACTCCACCACTTCAGCGACGATGCGCTTGGCGGCCTCTTTGCCACCTTGCAGAAGCGGACGAATGTTTTCGTTGCCACCGAGCCCAGGCGCAATGCACTGGCGCTTGCCGGCTGTTCGATGCTGAGGCTGATTGGCGTTAACGATGTCACGATGCATGACGCGGCGGCCAGCGTGCGTGCGGGCTTTGACGGCAAGCACCTGACGAATTTGTGGTCAGACGCCGCGGCGATGAAATTCGAGGAACGCTTTATTTGGCCGTTTACCCACGCTTTTGCTGCGGAACGGATCCAATGAAGTTCGATGCCATCATTCTTGGCGCGGGACCCTCAGGCGCTGCCGCTGCGCTGGCGCTGGCAAAACAAGGGCGCTCTGTCGCAATCGTCGAACGCAGCGAGTTCCCTCGCCGGAAGGTTTGCGGCGAATTCATTTCGGCAGTGAACCTGCAGATTCTCGACTCTCTGGGAGTCGGATCCGAATTTCGCGCCCTTGGAGGCCCGGAAGTCAGACGGATCGCCCTTTTCGCATCAGGCCCCAGCATTGAAGCGCCAATGCCGCGCGCGCACGGAGAGGCTTTCGGTCGTGCCCTAGGGCGCGATGTACTTGACTGCTTGCTGCGCGATGCCGCCCGCCGCGCGGGCGTAACCGTGTTCCAGCCTTGGCGTGCCGTCGAGATTGCTGGTCATGGCGATCGATCCCGGGTGACAATCGAAACGCGTCGGTCCCAAGAAACTCTGATCGCACCCGTCATCATAGCCGCTCACGGATCCTGGGAACCCGGCAAACTTGTCAGCAATCTTGAGAAGCGTCACGACCGATCGGATTTCCTCGGCTTCAAGGCACATTTTAGCAACGCGTCGCTCCCGGCGGACCTTATGCCCCTGTTGGTGTTCCCAGGCGGCTATGGCGGCATGGTTTGGTCGGACGGCGGTCGGCTATCGCTTTCCTGCTGCATGCGCCGCGATGCCTTGGACACCGTTCGTAGGTCGTATCCCGGGCTTCCCGCAGCCGCTGCGGTTCATGCACATATCCTTGCGTCCTGTCCGGCGGCGGCCGATGCGATTGGTGGTGCATCCTTGCATGGCGAATGGCTGGCTGCCGGCCCGATCAGGCCGGGCATTCGAGAGCGCTACAAGGAGGACGTCTTTCGCGTCGGCAATCTCGCCGGCGAGTCCCATCCTATCATTGCGGAGGGCATATCGATGGCGCTGCAATCCGGCTGGATGCTGGCGCAACAGCTTTCAAGATCAACCAGTTGGGGACCGCCGGAACGAGCCGCAACCGCACGAAAATATTCTGCTGCCTGGCAAAAACAATTCTCGACAAGAATCCACGTCGCATCATTTTTGGCGCGTCTCGCGATTTTTCCAAAAACGGCATCGGCAATGGGAGCCTTCGTAAGGGTTTTTCCCGCAAGCCTGTCGATAGGCGCTGCGCTGAGTGGAAAGACTCGCCCGCTCTTGAGTCAAAGTTCATGATCTTATCAGCGTTGAGACAGGGCACTTGAATGTCAGACAAGGCAGCCGACCGCGCCGCACGGATCGTTCGCACGGTCATCGAGACCCTCAAGCCAGGGTTCGCGGTCCGGCTTTGGACCGGCGAGCGGATTGGTCCTACGGCCGGCCCGGTGCTCACCATCAACGATCAGGACATCGTATGGCAGGTGTTGAGGCGGCCCTCCTTGTCGACGCTGATCGAAATGTGGATTTCCAAGACGATAGACATCGAAGACGGGACTATTTTCGACTTCTATGCACTGCCGTCGCAAGGCAAGCTTCGGACCAAACTGAAGTCCTTGCCGAAGCTGGCCATCCTGCGTGACCTGCCTGCCGTGCTTTTATCCCGCAAGCAGATGTCGGCACGAACCGACCTTTCCGGGCGCAACTCGTTCGTCAGCGGTTCAAGCCAGGAGGCGATCCAGCACCATTATGACATTTCAAACGCCTTCTATCAGCTCTTCCTCGACGAACGGATGGTTTACAGCTGCGGCTACTTCACGGATTTCGCCAATGGGATCGATCAGGCGCAAGCCGACAAGCTTGACCATATCTGCCGCAAGCTCCGGCTAAAGCCCGGTGAAACGCTTCTGGACATCGGATGCGGATGGGGAGCAATGCTCATCCACGCCGCGAAAAACTACGGCGTTGTCGGCCACGGCGTCTCGCTATCGGATGCCCAGACCAAACTTGCACGGGAACGCATCCACGCCGAAGGACTTGAGGACCGCATCACCATCGAGATCAAATCCTATGCTGAACTCTCGGGTTCATTCGACAAGATATCGTCGATCGGCATGTTCGAGCATCTCGGCCTGGCAAATCACGACGCCTACTTCGCAACCGTCCATCGCCTCCTCAAGCAAGGCGGCATCTATCTGCATCACGCCATCACCAGACGAAGCAAGGGCGACATGAAGAAGACCTTGCGCAAAGGTCCTGAATTCAAGGCGCTGATCAAATATATCTTTCCCGGTGGCGAGCTCGACACAATCGGCATGACGCTCGGCAATCTCGAAGCACATGGCTTTCTCGTCTACGACGCCGAGAATTTGCGCGAGCATTATGCACGGACCTGCCGGCTCTGGGCAGAGCGCCTAAATTCGCGGTTCGACGAGGCGATTGCCGAGGTTGGAGAAGCGAAGGCACGGCTCTGGCTACTCTATCTAGCCGGCTGCTCAATCACTTTCGAACGGGCCTCGGCTCAGATCTTTCAGACGATCGCGACCAAGCGGGCGCGAGGTTCCAGCGGATTGCCGCCGACACGTGCTGATATCTATCGCTAGAGCAGAATCTGATCACTCTGGCTCGTATCCTGCGGCGCTGAAGTAGTTTGTGCATTCCTCGGCGGTGAAGCGTGGCAGCGCGTCGCGGATTGCGTCCCAAAGCTCGGGGATGTTGCGAGCGGCTGCTTTCCTGAGGATCGACTTCAGCTTCGAGAAGGCATTTTCGATCGGGTTAAAGTCGGGGCTGTAAGGCGTTAGGAAGAGCATTCTCGCGCCAGCCGCTTCGATCGCTTGGCGGGCGGCGGTGACTTTGTGAGCGGGCAGGTTGTCGAGGATGACGATGTCACCAGCTCGAAGCGTAGGCGCCAGTATGCGTGTTTCAGTAATTGCGGGACAGCAATTCCGGTAAGTCGCGGACAGCTCCAGGATGTGACAGCGGTGTGTCAGGCGGTCGAGCAAGGCGGTGGTCATCTTGGCATCGCCGAAGACCGTGGCCCATTCGCTGAAGCTGAGGTTCGTGGTGATGACGACGCTGGTGCGCTCATAGAGCTTGCTCAGCAGATGGAAGAGGAGAGCCCCGCCCGAGGCGCTGAACGGCAGGTAGCCCAACTCGTCAAGGATCACGAGGTCGAGCTTTGCCAGGGCCTCGGCAATCTGTCCGGTCTTGCCTTTGGCCTTTTTCCTGTTCGAGGGCGTTGACCAACTCGATGGTGGAGAAGAAGCGGACCTTCCGGCGATGATGCTCGATGGCCTGAATGCCGAGGGCGGTCGCGACATGGGTCTTTCCGGTCCCCGGTCCGCCGATCAGCACGACATTCTGCGCCCCGTCCATGAACTCGCAGCGATGCAGCGTCCGAACGGTGGCCTCGTTGATCTCGCTGGCGGAGAAGTCAAAGCCCGAGAGGTCCTTGTAGGCCGGGAAGCGCGCGGCCTTCATGTGATAGGCGATGGAGCGCACTTCGCGTTCCGTCAACTCAGCCTTCAGCAGTTGCGACAGGATCGGGATAGCAGCTTCAAAGGCTGGCGCGCCTTGCTCGATCAGATCGGTGACGGCTTGCGCCATGCCATACATCTTCAGGCTGCGCAGCATGATGACGATGGCGCCGCTGGCGGGGTCATGACGCATGGCGGCCTCCGACAGTTTGGGCGCGCAGGCCATCATAACGTTCTACGTTCGCCTTGGGTTCGCGGTGCAGGGCCAGGGCCTGCGGGGTATCAAGTAGCGGCCCGCCGATCACCTTGCCGTCGATCAGGCGGTGCAACAGGTTCAGGACATGGGTCTTGGTCGGCACGCCTTCAGTCAGCGCCAGCTCCACGGCGGTGAGCACGGCCTGTTCATCGTGCTGCAGCACGAGGGCAAGAATATCCACCATCTCCCGATCGCCGCCGGGTTTGCGCAGCATGTGATCCTGCAACTGTCTGAAGGCAGGTGGTAATTCTACGAAGGGTGCGCCATTGCGTGTTTCACTAAATCGCGGACACCGATTCCGGTAATTCGCGGACAGCGATTTCAGTAAATACGGGACAGTGATTCCGCTAATTCCCGGACACTTTTCGGGGCGGATCTGAGGTCGGTTCTCGGGAGCGCCGTTCTGGCACTTTGCCCTCTCATCATTGGGTTGAGAGGGGCCATGCCAAGACGGAAGCAAGCGAGACGAACGAGCGTGAAGGACATACGAACGATCCTGCGCCTGGCGCATGAGCATGGCCTGTCGGTGCGTGCTGTGTCGGAACGGCTGAAGATCAGCAAGACCTCTGTTTCGACGTATCTGTTGCGGGCGCGAGAGGCGGGGCTTTCGGGCTGGCCGCTGCCTCCGGGTTGCGACGACGACGCGGCACTTGAACGGCTTCTGTTCCGCCGGGTGGGCCGTCCGCCGCAGGATTTGAGCGAGCCGGATTGGGCGATGATCGCCAGAGAGCTGACGCGCAAGGGCGTAACGCTGACCCTGTTGTGGCAGGAATATCGCGCCGCTCATCCCGACGGCTATGGCTACACCTGGTTCTGCGACAGGTTCGGCATGTTCCAGCGCCGGGCGAGCGCGACGTTCCGCAACCGGCACGAAGCGGGCGCGGTGATGCAGACCGACTACGCCGGGCACACCGTATCGGTCGTCGATCCCGATACCGGCGTCATCCGCCAGGTCCAGATCTTCGTGGCGGTGCTGGGCGCGTCGTCCTTCACTTTCGCCCACGCCAGCTTCAGCCAGAAACTGCCCGACTGGATCGAGGGCCAGTGCCGGGCGCTGAGCTTCTTCGGCGGCGTGACGAAGGCGATCGTTTGCGACAATCTGAAGGCCGGCGTCGTCAAGGCGCTGTGGTTCGAGCCGACGCTCAACCACACGTTTGCGGCCATGGCCGAGCACTACGACACGACGATCCTACCGACCCGAAGCCGCAAGCCGAGGGACAAGGGGAAGGTCGAGGGCGCGGTGCTGATCGTTGAGCGCTGGATCCTGGCCCGGCTGCGCAACAGGCGCTTCTTCAGCCTCGCTGATCTCAATGCCGCCATCGCAGTTCTGCTGGAGGACCTGAACAACCGGCCCATGCGCCATATCGGCAAATCCCGCCGGGAGATGTTCGAGGAGATCGAGCGGGCGGCACTGTCGCCATTGCCGCCGGCGCCGTTCGAATATGCCGAGTGGAAATCGGCGAAGGTTCATCCAGACTATCATGTCGAGGTCGACAGGACCTTCTATTCCGTGCCGCATGGCTTGATCGGGCGGCGCGTGGATGTGCGGCTCACGCACCGGGTGGTCGAGATCTTCCATGACCACAAGCGGATCGCCAGCCATATCCGCCGCTCCCAGCGCTCCGGCCATGTCACCGTCAACGAGCACATGCCCAAGGCGCACCAGCGCTATGCCAACACGACGCCGGCGAGCCTGATCAGGCAGGCGGCCAGCATCGGCGCCAACACAGCCATTCTGGTCGAGCGGATGATGCGCGACCGACCTCATCCCGAGCAGGGATACCGCTCCGCGTTCGGCATCCTCTCGCTTTCCCGCCGTTACGAACGCGAGCGTGTGGAAGCGGCCTGTGAACGGGCGCTGACCATCAATGCGATCACCTACTCCTCGGTGAGCGCCATCCTCAAATCCGGCCTCGATCGGGCAAGGTCCTCGGCCGAGCCCGTCAAACCCGCGCCGCCGCACACCAACATCCGCGGCGGCTCTTACTATCAGTGAAGGAAAGGATAAAACCCATGCTGACACATCCCACCCTCGACCAGATGCAGGCTCTCGGCCTTGGCGGAATGGCGACCGCCTACCGGGAATTGGCCGAACAAAACAACGCCGACGATCTCAGCCGCGATGAGTGGCTCGGCCTGATGCTCGATCGTGAAGCCGCCGTCCGCGCCGACAAGCGTTTGACCAATCGGCTCGCCGTCGCCAGGCTACGCTTTGCCGATGCCTGTATCGAGAACATCGACTTCGCTGCCCATCGCGGGCTCGACCGGCGCAATACGCTTTCGCTGGCCCAGGGCGCATGGCTGAAGGCTCATGAGAACCTGATCATCACCGGGCAGACCGGCACGGGGAAGACCTGGCTGGCTTGCGCCTTCGGACGTCAGGCGGCGAGGCTCGACCATTCCATCCTCTATCTGCGCATGCCGCGCCTGTTCGAGGATCTCGCCCTGGCGCGTCTCGACGGCCGCTTTCCCCGCCTCATCGACAAGCTGGCCCGCGTGCAACTGCTGATCCTCGACGACTGGGGAACCCACAGCCTGAGCGACCAGCAACGCCTCGATCTGCTGGAAATCTTCGAGGAACGCTATCGCCGGAAATCGACCCTGATCACAGCCCAGCTTCCGATCGCGCAATGGCACGCCATGATCGGAGAGCCGACAATCGCCGACGCCATTCTCGACCGGATCATCCACAACGCCCATCGCATCGCGCTCGAAGGAGACAGCATGAGAAAGCAAAAAACACCGCCGCCCTTGACCGGCGACGAAAACGGCGAAATCAATCGCAAATGACTTCAACCAGGCAACCAGGAACCGACCGCATCCAGCTGTCCGGGAATTAGTGAAACTGCTGTCCGCGACTTAGCGGAACGGCTGTCCCTTTTTTGCGAAATGCGCACGCCATTCCGAAGGGCGCCGGGCTTGCGTTGAACGACCGCCAGATAGTGCCGCCAGTCGTAGATCGTCTTCGGCGGCAGGTGGTGGCTACGTTCAATGATCTGGGCATGCTCACACAGGATATTGCCCTCGGCCGCCACGACCAGCCGGTCCGGATAGATCCGCAGGCTGACAGGCCGGTTGGCGAACGACGCCGAAACACTGTAGCGATTGCGTTCGAAGCTGATCAGGCAGGTGGGCGACACGCGCTTGCTCAACTCGATGAAGCCGTCAAAGGCGACGGGCAAAGGCATCAGCGCGGCCCGCTCTTCAGCCCAGACATCGGCGATCGTGCCGGGCAGTTTGCCATGCGGGTCTCGCGCCACAGTTCCAGGCAACGCTGTTCCAGCCAGGCATTCAGTGCGGCCAGGTCGGGGAAGTCCGGCATCCCTTGCAGCAGCTGATGGCGGGAATCCCGAACGTTCTTCTCGACCTGCCCTTTCTCCCACCCTGCGGCCGGATTGCAGAACTCGGGCTCGTAGACATAGTGGTTTGTCATGGCGAGGAAGCGCATGTTGATTTGCCGCTCCTTGCCCCGCCCGCCACGGTCCACCGCCGTCTTCATGTTGTCGTAAATCCCGCGCCCGGGCACGCCGCCAAAGACCCGGAACCCCTGCCAATGCGCCTCGAACAGCATCTCGTGGGTCTGCAATGGATAGGCGCGCAGAAGATAGGCCCGGCTGTGCGACAGCTTGATATGCGCCATCTGCAGCTTCGTGCGCTCACCACCCAGAACTGCGAAGACCTCGCTCCAGTCGAACTGGAAAGCCTCGCCCGGGCGGAAAGACAGCGGAACAAAGGTGCCGCGCCCCGTGGTCTGTTGCTCGAGCTGGCGATCTGCCCGCCACCCCCGCGCAAATGCTGCCACCCAGCCATAAGAGCCAGTGAAGCCGAGCGTCACAAGATCGGCATGCAACTGCTTCACGGTCCGCCGCTGTTTGCGCGACTTCCCCGCCTCAGTCCTCAGCCAGCCGGATAGCTTCTCGGCGAAGGGGTCAAGCGGCGGCGGCGCTTGTCGCCAGGTGCTTCGATCAGAACTTCATTGCGTATCTTGGCGATATCGATCGCTACCAGCAAGGCGTCCGCAGGTATAGAATTGGAAATGGTCATGGTCGGTCTCTCCGGAATAGGTTGTGACATTCACATTCTAGAGAAACTCTGACTGGCCATGGCTGCATCGAGCGGTGCGCGCCTGCAGCGAAAAGCTGCGCGCACCGCTGTCTCGGCCGCCTCCGCCCAATCCTTCTGTAGGTGCTATGGTCCGGAGTTCATCGCTAAGGAATTGCGCAAATGGATTGCAGCTGTCGGTGCCAAGACCGCCTACATCATGCCTGGAAGCCCTTGGGAAAATGGCTATTGTGAGAGCTTCAACTCGAAGCTCCGTGACGAGCTGCTCGACGGTGAGATCTTCTACACGCTGAAGGAAGCCCAGATCGTCATCGAAGGCTGGCAGCAGCATTACAATACGGTGCGACCGCATTCATCGCTGAGCTATAGACCGCCCGCGCCGGAGCAATCATGTGGCCGGCTGCGCAACCGGACCAGCTTCGCCGGCCACCCCGGCCGTAGCGCCAAGACCCATCATGCACTAACAGTAACCCCGGACCACCTGATGGGGGCAGGCCAGACGGACGTTTTCGTTCTGATGCTTTACGCAACGCTTGGATCGCGGGCAGCGAGGCTCTTGGCCGGCGCGAACGCAGTTTGGATCGACCGGTTGGATGGAATCGCGCTGCTCGGTCTCTCAAGCGTCCTGATTCTGCAATCCCTTGGGCATCTCTGAACACTCCAGCCCACTAAACATCGGGTGTGAAGGTTGGGCTACCAGCCGTTCCTTATAGGCCGCCCTTCGATTGGCTAACTGCTACGACCGAGGAAAGCTTGCCAGCCTTAGTAAGGGTGGGTCTCGCATAAAACTTCTTCACGCTGCATCTCCCGTTCGCGAGACGCGTATCAGCCGAAGGAGGCGCGGTGGTCAAGGCAATCCGGCGCTGTCCAGAATGTGAAAAAGGTCCAATCCCGGCTCGATGGAAAGCCACGCCGCGAGTCCCGGAGGGAAAACGCCAGCGACGAAAGCTGGCGGACAATTGGCATCGAGTGCATAGCACTGGAAATTCGCGCCGAGTGAATTTGGTTGGTGTCGCTTCAAAGGGTCTCTAGAAAGCGACGGGCTTTGTTGCCCTGCTAGGAAATTCGCCTGGGGTTCCTCTTCCTCATCAGTCGGTCAACTTCCGCTTCCGCCACTGAGAGGAGGCTGTCAAGCGCATCCATATCCCCAGAAAAGCCATCCTCGGCAAATTCTCGTCTGAGTGCCCTAACCTGTGTTTTTGTCCGCAGCAGAGCGGCCACCCAACGATCTCGCCCAGGTTGGCGCTGACCATCCACTATTTCCAAGATCCAAGCCGAAGTGAGCGTGACCGCTGACCGAAAAACATAGCTCCCATTCTCGTGGCGAGCTTTAACCCAGCATGTCTTGAGAGGCCCCGTGGTAGGTTCGTCACGAGCGATGTCAGCTAAGAGCCCGATTCGAAAGTTGTTCAATGATATGAGGGTCTTGCGATCCTGCGGGTGAGCATGCGGATGGATGCGATGTTGGCCCATGCGGTTGTGCTTTCGATGGATTTCTCCCAGTCCTTAGCCAGTCTGCGGCAGCGTCCGAGCCACGCGAAGGTTCGCTCGACCACCCATCTTCGCGGCAGGACGACGAAGCCTTTGGCGGCGTCGGAGCGCTTGACGATTTCGATGGTCCACAGGCCATGACCGACGAGAGCATCGGTCAATTTCGCGCCAGCATAGCCGCCATCGGCGAAGATGTGGCGCAGCCATGGGAAACGGAAACGAATGGTCTTGATCAGTTCGGGCGCGCCGTCCCGGTCCTGGATGTCGGCGGCATGAACGAGCACGAAGAGCAGGAAGCCGAGTGTGTCGGTGACGATATGGCGCTTGCGGCCTTTCACCTTCTTGCCCGCGTCATACCCGCAAATCCCGCCGCTTTCGGTGGTTTTGACCGATTGGCTATCGATGATGCCGGCTGTCGGACTGGCCTCTTTGCCCGCCTGCTCGCGCGCCGCCATCACCAGCAGATGGTTGATCGAGGCAAACAGCCCCAGGTCGCGCCAGTCGTAGAAGTAGCCGCGCACGGTCGATACCGGCGGGAAGCATTTGGGCAGCGCGCGCCACTGGCAACCGCTCGATCCGAGATACAAGATCGCATCCATCACAGCCCGAAGACAGGTCGTCCGAGGACGACCGCCACGCTTCGCCGCCGGCAAAAGCGGCGCAATCACAGCCCATTCCCGGTCCGTCAAATCGCTTGGATAGCGCGCCCGATCCCGATTATGCTCGCGCCGGGCGGTATCAGTCCAGGTCATGATCATCCTCCATCGTCTCGACAACGACGAGGAATCACAACTCACTGATATCGCTCAACCTCTTTCCAATCGGGCTCTAAGGTGGAAACGGCCTGGCGACTTACCTCGTCAAGCGAGGAACACGTAATACCTATATCATCTTTGCAGAACTCGCTTCCATCATGCATGTCGTAGAAGTACCGAGGCATTCGTCTCGCTCCGCACGCGCAGTTATATTTGTCGCCAACACAAAACGACGATGCCGACGATGCATATAAACCCATCATACTACAAAGCGTTCCCTCGGAACCGTGACGCCTTCACAGGCCAGGTAAGCGACCCACCTAGTCTGGTCGAGGCGGCGATCATCAGGCGCTTGTCGCCAAGCCATCGCACCAGCAGAACCCACGCTGTGGCGATGACGCCGCCAACAGCGACCCGCCCGCGATCAGCAGTGCAAAGCTGGCGATGGCGGCCTGAGCGCTGAATACGCCGGTTACGACGGCGGCCCACCGGGAATCGGACGAGGACAAGACCTGGCTTCGTTCAGCAGGCTCTCTCCTCGCGTCGGGTGGCGAGACGATCGCGTCTGCCCGAAGGGATCGAATCCAAGACGCTCAAGGGCGGCGAAAACGTAGTTGTGACCTGTTCCACGACAGCGGGCAAGCTGACGGTTTCGAGCATTCGTCAAGCCAAGGAGCACCCCTTTGCATCTGGGGAACGGTGTCAACCCGGCAAGCAGCTTCCACACGTAGCGATCCTGAAAATCGCAAAGCCCCGCCGTCGCGCGGCCGCGCGTGAAGAATTCCTTCAGCGCCTGCGCCCGGCCCTGATCCAGCGGAGGGCTGCGAAATTCTCGACGGCCCTCTTCCAGATGGCGTTGGCGCGCATCGCCCCATTATGGTGCCGTGGTCCGACCATTGCGGGGCCCTTGTGAGGGAACCAGCAGGCCATGGACGTCGTTGAGCGCTATCATAGGAGGCCGGCAATGAATGACTCTGGTCCTGACAAGCCCACACCAACGCCTCAAGATCCCAACCCCGAGCCGGCTCGACCGCCGGCCCCGCCGGAAATCCCGCCCCAAGAGCCGCCTGGTGTACCTCCGCCAACGCCTGACAACCATCCGATACCCGAGAACGAGCCGACGGAAATTCCTCCTGAAACGCCGCCCGAAATTCCCTCGGAGCCGACATTGCCCGCCCCATCGACTTAAAGGACTCAGTGCTCGGAGGGGAACGCGCCGTGATTGAAGCTCTGGTACCGATCATGGCGAAGCTGTCACGCCTGCAGGATGATCATCGCGCAGGTGTGCCTGAGCACATGAGGCGAGACGCGCTTCTTGGGAGGCCGGGCTGCTGGTGAGCAGCGACCGCGGCGTGCTGCTTGAGCAGATAAGCGAAGCCCCTCGGCTCAAAGGTTCACTACGCGCGCTGACGAACATTCATAGCCGCAGGCGATGGCGAAGATGCGGGCGCGCAGGATGTCAGCCATGGCGTGCGTCACGCGCGCTGGATCGCGCGGATCCTGGATCGCAGCGGCAAGCCTGTCAGCCAGGTGCAGGCGCCGCTCGGCCGCGGCCAAAAGCATGACGCCACCAATCCGAGGTGATGCGTGCGCCGTCAAACGCAGCTGTGATCTTCTTGCGCCCAACGGCTGGAAATGAGAACGGCAGCAACGTATCGTCGGTCATGGCGGGTGTGGCTCGCAAAATGTGGGCGACAGGAATGGCTTCAGCACTAAAATCCTACGCCACATCAAGCGCTTAAGCTACATCCGCCAGCCTCTCAGACAGGTCGTCGTGCATAAGACGGGCTAGCTTGGGAAGGCCACTGTTCGGTGCGTCCGCAATTTCCTGCATGCGGGTCAGTTGGACCATCCCTCGGGGGACAATGTGCCCAAACTCGTAGAGAACCGCACGTAGCGCATTCACCATCTCCGTGCGTTGTCGAACAAGACGTTCTCTTGCCCGGAACAATACCGCTCTGGCCTGCTGAGCCTCCGACTTCGGCTTCGGCTCGACGAAACGCATTTCCGGCCGCTGCGCTGCAATCACAATCGCTTCGGCATCCGCCGCATCGTTCTTCTGCCTCTTTACGAAAGGCCGAACATATTGTGGGGCAATCAGCTTCACTTCATGGCCAAGACTTGCCATCTCCCGTGCCCAATAGTGGGCGCTGCCACAGGCTTCCATGATCACAATCGCCGGCGGCTGTTCGGCCATGAAGTGCCGGAACTGCTGACGCGACAACTTCCTGCGAAACCGCACTTTCCTGTCATCGAAGCTCCATGAATCTGGAAAACTGTTTTTGCCAGGTCAATGCCGATCATCGTATCTTTCATCGCGGTTGCCGTCCTCTCTGCTGGTGGGTCACCCACTATTTTGGCACATTCGATGCCGTCTGAGGTGGGCGGCAACCACCCCATCTTGTTCCGGCCCCTTCATGTAGCGTGGTCTACACACGCGGCGATCCAGCCGAAAAGCTCGAAGCCATGGAAGCGATCGTGCCACCGCATCTGCGGCGCGGCACCTTCCAGCCGACCGACAACGACGCAAGACATCCGGAAAGTATCGCTGTGGCTGGGCCATGCCACGCTGGCGACCACCGAGAGCTGATGGCACTGCTCAAGAGCGCTTCGTAATGGTGAGCCGGGCCGGCGGCGAAATGCGTGAAAGAGCGATCAGGTCCGCCGCCAGCTCCCCATTACTGGATCTGCCCATAAGGCAGGAGTTATAGGCTTGCCGCACGAGGCCGCAGTCGGTGCAGTGTTCGGCATGACCGTCCAGGGCCGCGGTCCGGCCGCCTCCACCGCAGCCATGACCCGGCGCTCGACACGCCCGAGATGGCCGGCATGATCACGGCGATAATCAACCCCGTGGCGGTGGAATACATCCGCCACTTCCAGATCCGAACGCATGCGCGCGGCTCAGCCGGGCGGCGTGATCTCCATGTGGAGTTGGTCAAAAGGACTGGCGGTCCGGCCGATCACAGCCGTTGAGACCTGGGCGTAAAGTGTAGTCGTCGCCAGGCTGCGATGGCCCAGCAGCACCTGAATGATCCTTATGTCCGTGCCGGCTTCCAAAAGGTGGGTGGCGAAGCTGTGGCGAAGGGTGTGCACCGTCACCCGCTTCTCAACGCCCAGGAACTCGCAGGCCGTTCGACAGGATCCCCAAGGTCTGCGGGTGGATCGGGCCGCCGCCATCGCGCCGGGGAAACAGCCATCGCCCCGGCTTGGTCAACCGCCAATAGACGCGCAAAATCTCCAGCAACTGCGGCGACAGCATCACATAGCGGCCCTTGCCGCCCTTGCCCTGCTCGATGCGAATGACCATCCGGCTGCTATCGATGTCGCTCACCTGCAGACACGCCGCCTCCGCAGCGCGTAAGCCCACCGCATAGGTGGTCATCAGAGCGACCCGGTTCCTCGTTTATAGCGCGACGATCAGGATGAGACGTGAGCGGCGATCTGGATGAGATTCTCAGGTCGCGGTCACGGGCAAATTATCATGCTGATTGTCGCTGGCAAGGCCTTCATCGATCTCTGATTGCCGCTCCGCGACAAGTTCGTGTGTGTTCTTGATTGTCGCGTAAGAGGCGGGCCTGCCGCGCTGGCGTTTGGCTTCCATGGCGGATCTGCGCCGGTAGCTTTCGACGTTCATCTCGAAGATCGTTGCGTGGTGAACAAGTCGGTCCACCGCGGCGAGGGTCATGGCGGGGTCTGGAAAGATTCTGTTCCATTCTCCGAAGGGCTGATTGGCGGTGATCATGATGGAGCGCCGCTCATACCTTGCGCAGATGAGTTCGAAGAGCACGCTTGTTTCGGCCTGGTCCTTGGTGACGTAGGCCAGATCGTCGAGGATGAGCAGATCGAACTTGTCGAGCTTGGCGATAGCGGATTCGAGCTGCAACTCCCGCCGCGCGATCTGGAGCTTCTGCACGAGATCGGTGGTTCGTGCGAACTGCACGCGCCAGCCGTTCTCAATGAGGGCAAGCCCGATCGCTGCCGCGAGATGGCTCTTCCCGCCGCCGGGTGGGCCGAACAACAGGATATTGGCGCCCTTGGCGAGCCAGCTGTCGCCGGCGGTCATGGCCATGACCTGAGCCTTGGAGACCATGGGTACGGCGTCGAAGGCGAAGCTGTCGAGCGTCTTTCCGGGCGGCAGATGCGCTTCGGCCAGATGCCGTTCGATCCTGCGATGCGCGCGCTCGGCCAGTTCATGCTCGGCGATGGCCGAGAGGAACCGGGCGGCGGGCCACCCTTCTCTATCGGCCTGCTCGGCAAATTGCGGCCAGAGCGTCTTGATCGTCGGCAGCCGGAGTTCGTTGAGCATGATGCCGAGGCGGGCTTCGTCGATGGTGTGGGCGTTGCTCATGCGACGTCTCCCACATGGATTGCCCCGATCAGGGCTTCATAGCCGTTAAGGGAAGCGAGTTGCACCGACACGGTCGGCAGCCGTGCGGGGTCCGGGCCGAAGAGGGTTCGCAAGACGGCAATATCGGGCAGGTCGCCGGCGTCGAGGGTCTCGGCGAGTTGCTCGGCAAGCTCACGCTCGCAGCCTCGATCATGGGCCAGCGCCAGCAGATCGACCATGATCTTGCACGCCTGCCTGTCCGGCAGCCGCTCGATGAGCTCGTCGAAGGCCCTGCGGTATTCCTGCCGCGGGAAGAGCTTGTCACGATAGATGAGATTAAGAAGCGCCATCGGCTTTTTGCGCAGGGAATGGATGACGTGCCGATAGTTGACGACCTGATCGTGCCTTCCGTCGGCATGGCCTCGACCCCTGGGCAGCGTCATCAGCTTTGTTCCTCCCACAAAGACCTCAAGGCGATCATCGAACAGACGGATGCGAAGTCGATGTCCGATCAGGCGGGAGGGAACGGTGTAGAAGACCTTGCGCAAGGTGAAGCCGCCGGTCCGCGACACGGTGACGACCACCTCTTCGAAGTCGCTGGTCCGCTGGTCTGGGAGTTCCTGCAGATGAGGGCGTTCGGCATCGATGCGCTTGCCATGATTGGCGTTGTGCCGGCTGACGATCTCGTCGATGAAGGCGCGATACGCGCCGAGATCGTCGAAGTCTCTGCTGCCGCGCATCAGAAGGGCGTCACGGATGGCATCCTTGAGATGGCCATGGCTGCTTTCGATCGAAACGTTCTCGTGTGCGATGCCCTTGTTGTTGCGGGTCGGCGTCATGCGGTAGTGCGCACAAAGCTCTTCGTAGCGATGCGTGAGATCCTCCTTCGCATCGGCGCTGAGGTTGCGGAAAGCCGCCGAGAGGCTGTCGCTGCGATGATAGAGCGGCGCTCCCCCAAGCGACCACAGCGCGTTCTGCAGTCCTTCGGCCAGGGCCACGAAGCTCTCGCCGCCGAGAATGACATGGGTGTGTTCAAAGCCGGACCAAGCGAGCCGGAAGTGGTAAAGCAGATGATCAAGAGACTGGCCGGCGATCGACACGCCAAGGCTGCCCATGTCGGTAAAATCCGACAGCCCGAGCCGGCCGGGTTCGTGAAGCTGTCGGAAGATAACCTCCTGCTCTTCGCCGTGTATGGCGCGCCATGACCGGATGCGCCGCTCCAACGTCCGGCGAATGCCCGCGCTCAGTTCCGGGTGCCGCCGCAGCTGTTGCTTGGCACTTAATAGTGATAATGCCCTTCCAATGATTTCAAATGGTTACGCTGGCACTTAATTTGAGAATGAGCAGTTAATTTGATAATGCACGTTGGCTTTTGTCACTTAACGTGAGAATACAGTTCGCGGTGTTTTGCTAGCGGACTTACCATGAACGATCCCTTCCCTGACGAGATTGACGAGGCGCTTTGGGACGAAGCGTGCCGGCGGGCGGATGCGATCCGAGAATTCCTGAAAGGCAGGATCGGCAACGCGACAGCCGCACAGGTTGCCGACCTCGCTGCCGAAATGGAAGTGAGCCAGGCGACGGCGTACAGACTGATCAAGCTGTTCCGCAGCGGCGGGACCGTGTTGTCGCTGGTAGGTCGTAAGCGCGGACGGCCGGAGGGCCATCGTGTTCTGGACGATCAACGAGAGCAAATCGTCCGGTCAACGATCACAGCTTACTACCTGAAGCGGACCCGGCCGACGGTCTCGCAGCTGGTCCGGGACGTGCAGACGAACTGCCTTTCGGTCGGGGTGAAGCCGCCGCATCGCCGCACGATCGGGGCACGCCTTACAGACATCGACCTGCAAAAGCGCGCGAAACGGCGTGGCGAACAGAAGATCGTGAAGGCGACAACCGCCGTTCCTGGCGCCCTTGGCGCGTCCCGCCCGCTGGAGATCGTCCAGATCGATCATACCAAGGCCGACGTCTTTGTCGTCGATGAGGAGCACCGGCAGCCCGTTGGCCGGCCGTGGCTGACGTTGGCGATGGACGTGTGCAGCCGGATGGTCACCGGTTTCTATCTGACGATGGATGCACCGTCCCGGCTTTCAACCAGCCTGTGCCTGCTGCACTCCGTCTTCGACAAATCGGCATGGCTGAGGGAACGTGAGATCTCGGATCCATGGCCTGTCGCTGGCCTGCCGGACTTGCTGCACGTCGACAACGGCGCCGACTTCCGTAGCCGTGCATTCAAGAGAGGGTGCCAGGATGCCGGCGTTGCAATCGAATGGCGGCCGCCGGGCGAGCCACGCTTCGGCGGTCATATCGAGCGGCTGATCGGAACGCGGATGGGAAAGCTGCATCTACTGCCTGGGACGACGTTCAGTAACGAACAGGAGCTTGGTGAGTATGACCCGAAGCGGCACGCGGCACTGACACTGCGGGAGCTGGAGCGTTACATCGCCCTGGACATCGTCGGATCCTACCATCAGTCGATCCACAGCAGCCTTGGTCGCCCGCCGCTTGCAGTCTGGCGGGACCACGAAGGTGAGATCCCCCTTCGACTGCCACAAGATCGAATGCGCTTTTGGCTGACCTTCCTGCCCGAAGAGGAGCGAACCCTGCGGCCGACGGGCATTCACCTGTTCGGCCTGCGTTATTGGTCGGCCGCTCTCAGCGCCGACGTCGGGCGGTCGGACCGGCGCCTGCTTGTCAAATACGACCCCCGCGACATGGCGCGCGTCTTCGTGCGACGGCCATCGGGGAATTTTGTGGAAGCCCGCTATGCCGATGTGACCCTGCCTTCGATAACGCTGCACGAGGCGGTGACCGCCCGACGCAGCCTGCTGGCGAAAGGTCGTCGTGAACTCGACACCCGCACCATCGTCCGCACAGCAATCGCGCAGCGCGAGCTGATTGAAGCGGCGACCAGAAAGACGGCGGCGGCGCGACGCGGGAAGGCTTCGTCGAAATCAAAGGTGGATGATCGGGGATGGGGCTCGCTCCGCGGCGTCGACTCCAGCAAACCTGTACCCTTTGTCGAGGATACAGATTGAGCTGGAGCGAATATGAACGATGATGTCTCTCACCTGACCCCAAACGCTGCGGCGCTGCTGTCCGAAACGAACGAGCGACGTATTCGGGCGATACGATCGCGCCGCTGGGTTCTCTACCCGCGCGCCAAGCAAGCCCTCGACCGGCTCAACCGTCTGCTCGACCATCCGCGAGGCACACGCATGCCTTCGGTCGCGATTTATGGTGACAGCGGCATGGGCAAAACCATGATCATGAAGCGGTTCCGCGATGAGCACCCACCGAGCTTCAACCTGGTGACAGGCACGCTGAAGACGCCGGTGCTCGCGATGGAAATGACCAGCCGACCTGGCGAGCGGCGCTTTTATGCCGAACTGCTCACTCTGCTCGGCGCACCGCAACGACCGCGCGCCGACATTGCCCAGATGGAGCAGGCAGCGCTACGGATCATGGAAGCTATCGGCGTACAGGTGCTCGTCATCGACGAGGTGCACAACATCCTCGCCGGAACCTATCGCGAGCAGCGGATCGTCCTGAACACGCTGCGCTTCCTGAGCAACCGTCTACAGATCTCGCTTGTCTGCTTCGGCGTCAACGATGCGCGCGAGGCGATTGGTGGCGATGTCCAGCTTGCACGCCGGTTTGAGCAGTTCACCTTGAGCAGGTGGGCCGCGAACGAGCAGTTCGAGACGCTGGTGGCGTCGATCCTGCGCAACACGCCACTGCGTCGACCCTCGGTGCTCACGCCGAAATCGCTGCGGCGGATTCTGCAGATCACGGAGGGCATCACCGCCAGCATCTTCCACATGATCAACGATCTCGCGGTTGAGGCCATCGAAAGCGGTCGAGAGCAGATTGCAGACGAAGCTGTCGAAAACTGGGAGCCGGAGTTCGAGGCCGAGGCGGCATTCGCATGACGGAGAACGCGCCGCCACGGCAGTTACCGGTGAGATTGCCGCTCCACCCTCACGAGCTTCTGTCGTCCTGGATCAGTCGCCATGCCACCTTCTACGCGGTCCCACCGCTCGTCATGCTCCAGCATTGCCTGCCGGAGGCCTCCTCATTGCGAGCAGTCGATCTCGATCTGAACACTGATCAGGAAATCCGCCTCGCCAGCATGTTCGCCATCGAACCGGCCGTCTTGCGTCGAATGACCTTCACCAATATGCCGAAGTCTTCGCATCGGCTCATAGCCGCGAGGCCAGCTCAGATCTGTACGTGCTGCTGCCCTGGTGGCGCGGAACCGGCGCCAATCCTTCGAAGCCAGCTGACGGGATGGCGGATCACCTGCCCACATTGCAGAGCATCGCTGCAAGGGCTCGGCGATGGGGAGCTCCCCTCCCCCTTCCGGCAATATCACCATGCGGCTCTGCGTGGTGAAAAGCTGCTCGACGATGAAGCCGAACGCGGCATCCGAACATGGACATCGCCAACCGAGATCGCACGGCTTCTGCTGATGCGAAGAGTGATCTGGCCCCTGCCGCGTGAGCATGAGCTTTGGCGCTACAGGGTGCTCGGCGCCATCATTCCCGATCTCGACGATGTCGTTGCCGCAGAACACGAGAACCTCCCGACCCCTGCAAAACCGATCCTGCCACTCTACATGCGGCCAGCTCTGCTTGCAGGCGTTGCTATCGCCGAGCGTGCCGGACCAGAGATGCTCCGGATGCTGCGCGGTCACATGTTGGGTGACAACAAGGTCCGATTCACTGACGCCGCCGAGAGCATGATCGCCCGAGCGCGCAGGTTGAGAGTCTCTCCGCAGATGCAGTTAATTTGAGAATGCGGCCACCAAGATTCTCACAATTAAATGCCAAGTCTGAACCATACCGACGCATTCTTGCATTTAACTGCCAAGTGACAGGTAACAACGATCCTTCTGCTGTTTGTCATGCGTCGTCGCTGGCGGTGGGGGCTAGCGGTCGTGCTGCCGCTGACTTTGTTCTTCGCCGTTATTGATGCGGGTTTTCTACTCACCAATGCCGTCAAGGTCCTTGAGGGCGGATGGGTGTCGGTCGGTGTCGCTTGCGTCATGGGATTGATCATGTCGACCTGGATCACCGGTACCAAATACCTCTTCAACAAAGCGCGGAAAAGTGAAATATCGCTTGAACAGCTGGCGACAAAGCTGGCCGAGAAGCCGCCGTCGCTTGTGCCGGGCACAGCGATCTTCTTGACCAGCGATCCGCAAAGTGCACCTGCGGCGATGATGCATAGCCTGAAGCACTATAGAGTTCTGCACGAACAAAACATCATCATGAGCGTTGTGACAGCCGAAGTGCCGCGAGTCGCCGATCAAGACCGGATCAGCATCGAGCCGGTCAACGAACTCTTCACGCGCATAATCGTCACTTTTGGCTTCATAGAGCAGCCGAACATCCCCCGCGCCTTGGCCATTTGTCGTAAACAGGGCTTGAAATTCGACATTATGGCCACATCGTTCTTCGTCTCGCGCCGCTCCCTCAAAGCATCGCCCGATTCTGGGCTGCCACTGTGGCAGGACAGGCTTTTCATCTTTCTGGCGAGCACGGCTTCCGACGCAACCGAGTATTTTCGAATTCCGGCTGACCGCGTCGTCGAGATCGGGTCACAGATCATAATCTAAGGGTCAACGACGGTTGTCACGCCAATAAATTAGTTGGCCGCGCGCGCTTGCCGTATGAGATGACCTCTCAAGGACCGCGTTCGGAAATGTTGGGGGGTATCCAGCTATCCGGTATCCCTCCGGTGAGGGACGCGGACGGACCTATTTGTTTCCGTCGCGATGGATGGCGATGAGGTTTTGAAGGCTTTCGATGCCGAATTCGGAGAAGGCCATGACGCCGTCTTCGTGGTCTGGCCCGTAGACCCAGATCAGACCGTCCTCGGGTTCCATTTCGATAGCGATTTGGCCGAGCCAGTCCTCATCTTCGCCGAGGTCCCGGGCGACGAGCGCGATGGTTCGCACGGAATGGATTTTGTTGATGTGCATTGTCAGGCTGCGATTGCGGCGGGCTTGGACCGCCAGTTCCACGGCAGCAACTCGTCGAGGCGATTGGCGGGGTGCCCGGCAATGCGGTGAAGCACATCGGCAAGCCAGGCTTGCGGATCGACATTGTTGAGCTTGGCGGTGCCAATGAGGGCGTAGATGACTGCAGCGCGCTGGCCTCCACGATCGGAGCCACAGAACAGCCAGGCCTTGCGACCGAGCGGGACGCAGCGCAAGGCCCGTTCAGCCGCATTGTTCGTAATGCAGATCCTGCCATCGTCGAGGAAGCGGGTAAACGCCGGCCATCGGCGCAGCATGTAGTTGATGGCCTTGGCGAGATCGTGGTTGCGTGAGAGCTGGGCAAGCTGGGCGATCAGCCAGACGTGAAGGTCCTCCATCAGTGGAGCGCTGCGCTCCTGGCGGGCGCAAGCACGCGCTTCAGCGCTCAATCCGTTGATCTCGCGCTCGATATCGAACAGTGCATCCAGGCGCTGCACCGCCTCCAGTGCGATCGGGTAGATCGCCGCCCCTGTCCGTTCGCCGCGGCTCTTCTTGCGCGCTGATCCCTCGACGTCGGCGAGTTCGAAGAACTTGCGGCGCGCATGGGCAAAGCAGCCCGCTTCGAGCACAGGCCCTGGGCGACGATCGGCTGCGTAGAGCTCGCCATAGCCGCCATAGGCGTCTGCCTGCAGGATCCCGGACCAGCTGTCGAGATGCGCTCGTGGATGTTCGCCACGGCGGTCGCGCGAATAGTGGAACAGCGCGGCGGGCGGATCGGCGCCGCCGAATGGCCGGTCGTCGCGGACATAGACCCACAGCCTGCCGATATCGGTCTTGCCCTTGGCGAGGACCGGCACCGTTGTGTCGTCGCCGTGCAATCGGTCGGCGGCGAGAACATGAGCCTCGATCCGGCGATAGAGGGGCATGAGCGCGAAAGTGGCCGCGCCAACCTGGTCGGCGAGCGTCGACAGGCTCAGTGGCACGCCCTCGCGAGCGAAACGTTCAGCTTGGCGGTTCAAGGGTTGATGCTGGCCGTACTTGTCGAACAGCAGCATGGCGAGCAAGCCAGGACCTGCCCAGCCACGCGGCACGACATGGAACGGCGCCGGCGGCTGGGTGATCGTCTCACAGTTCCGGCACGAGAACTTCTCGCGCACCGTCTGGATGACCTTCCACTGACGCGGGATCACCTCCAGCGTCTCGGTCACGTCCTCGCCGAGCTTCGAAAGCCGCGTCCCGCCGCAAGTCGGGCACGAACATGGCGCGGGGATGACGATGCGCTCACGCGGCAGATGCTCGGGAAACGGCTTCTTCACTGGCCGTTTGCGCTCGAAGGCGGTGACACTGGTCGTCCTCGCCGCCGCCGCCTCGGCGGCAAGGTCATCTTCGCTGGCTGTGGCCTCGAGTTCCTCGAGTTGCAACTCCAGTTGGTCCAGGAGCCGGCGGCTGCGCTCGGCGCTGGGGCCATACTGCTCGCGCCTGAGCTTGGCGATCTGCAGCTTGAGGTGCCCGATCAGAGCTTCCGTGGCCGACGCCTTAGCCCTCGCAGCGGCAAGTTCGGCGCCCATCGAAACAACCAGCGCCTTCAGCGCTTCGACATCGTCCGGCAGGGGCGAAACGGCGGCTTCCATGGCCGAAATGAATCAGCACCTGTCTCTCGGTGCAACCGAAAAATGCCGCTTTGGCTGAGGAAATCCGCGTCCTATCCCGCGCTCGCCGGACGCCAGCTGTATTGCGGGTTGCGCCAGTCAATCCCGTCGAGCAAACACGCCAGCTGAGCGCTCGTCAGCGACACTGCACCGTCCTTCGCCTGGGGCCAAATGAAGCGGCCCTTCTCGAGCCGCTTGGCATAAAGCGACATGCCGATCCCGTCATGCCAGATGATCTTTACCAGCGATCCGGCGCGTCCGCGGAAAACGTAGAGATCACCACCGTGGGGATCACGCTTCAGGTGCTGCTGCACCAGCAAAGCCAGGCCCTGCATGCCCTTCCTCATATCGGTGTGGCCCATCGACAGCCACACCCGCGCGCCCGACGGGATCACCGCAGTGCCTTTACCACTGCCGTAACCAGCGTGGGCGTCGCTCCCGCGAAGATGCTCACCCGGCCGCCCGTTACCAGCTCCACGACAATAGCCGGCCGGTGCTCCAGCGGATGGCCGACGTCTTCATCCACAACCACCGCCTCTGTAAGGCACGGGTCCGGGACGTGTTCGCACAGCTTGCGACGCCATGTGTAGATCAGCGCCGTCGAAACGTCATGCCGCTGCGCCACCTGCGTCACACAGGCTCCGGGCGAAAACGCCTCCTCCAAAATCTGGCGCCGTTCTTCCTCGTTCCACCGCCGCCGACGTTCGGGGCCTGTGAGCAACGTGATCTGACCCATCAACTGCTCCTAAGTCCGCTCATAAGAGCACGCTTAAGACCACTCGTTCATCACCCGAACAAGGCGCGACACGCCGGATGGATACGCTATCCGCTGCCCAATCGCACATCAACGCTCATCCAGGAAATCTGAATATCGGCTGATCTGCAGCTGGGAGTTGCCGCGTTCGACGTTACAAAAGTTTCATGCGTTGGAAACAGCGCCGTAATGTGCGCCTCTGTAATCCTATTTGCCTGAGGATGCCATTCAAAGCGCGTCCCTTTGCAAAGAGGATACGAGACCCATGAATATTGCCCCCAATTCCTATTCCGCCACCCGCAAGCGTCTGTTGGCCGCCGCTGGGTCGCTGGCCATCGCCGGCGCCGTCGGCTTCGGCGCCCTTGCCACCGGAACCGCCCCTGTTCTCGCCGATGCAGTGCGTGTTGAGGCGCCGCAGGTTGCAGGCTTCGCCGATGTCGTCGAGCGCGTTTCGCCGGCCGTCGTCAGCGTCAAGGTCAAGGCCAAGATCGAGCCGGCCTCCGATGACGGTTCCGACCAGATGCAGAGCCCTGACGGCTTCAACAACCTGCCCGACAATCCGCAGCTGCGCCGCTTCTTCAAGGAATTCCGGGGCTTTGGCAACCAGAATGGCCAGGACCAGGGCCACCGCCGCTTAGGCCGCCGCGACCACAACAACGACCAGCCGCGGCCTGTAGCCCAGGGGTCGGGCTTCTTCATCTCCGATGACGGCTATCTCGTCACCAACAACCATGTCGTTGAGGAAGGCTCGGCCTTCACCGTTGTCATGAATGACGGCAAGGAGCTCGACGCCAAGCTCGTCGGCACCGACCCGCGCACCGATCTCGCCGTGCTCAAGGTCGATGGCGTCGGCAAGTTCACCTATGTCGATTTCGCCGATGATTCCAAGGTCCGCGTCGGCGACTGGGTCGTGGCCGTTGGCAATCCGTTCGGCCTGGGCGGCACTGTCACCGCCGGCATCGTTTCGGCACGCGGCCGCGACATCGGCGCTGGTCCTTATGACGACTTCATTCAGATCGACGCCTCGGTCAACCGCGGCAATTCCGGTGGCCCAACCTTCAACCTCAACGGTCAGGTGGTCGGCATCAACACCGCGATCTTCTCGCCGTCCGGCGGCAGTGTTGGCATTGCGTTCGACATTCCTGCCTCGACGGCAAAGGAGGTCGTACAGGGTCTGATGAAGAACGGCACCGTGCAGCGCGGCTGGCTCGGTGTCGAGATCCAGCCGGTCACCGCCGACATCGCCGAATCGCTAGGGCTGAAGTCCGAGAAGGGTGCGCTGGTTTCCAGCGATCAGGATGGTGGTCCCGGCAAGAAGGCGGGCATTACCGCTGGTGACGTAATCACCCAGGTCGACGGCAAGGACGTTGCTTCGCCGAAGGAACTCGCCCGCCTGATCGGCGCTTATGCGCCCGGCAAGTCGGTCGATGTCACGGTATGGCGCGACGGCAAGAGCCAGTCGATCAAGATCGATCTCGGCAAGTTGCCGTCGACCGACAAGCAGGCCTCGGCCGGCGACCAGCCGGCGGCACCGGCCAAGCCCGACACGCTTGCCGGTCTCGGCCTCACCGTCACCAAGTCGGAAAACGGCAAGGGCCTTGTCGTCACCAATGTCGACCCAGACAGCGATGCGGCCGATCGCGGCATCCAGCCGGGTGACGTCATCACGACCGTCAACGCGGCGGAGGTGAATGGTACCGAAGACCTCGCCAAGGCGATGGCCGAGGCGGTGAAATCCGGACGCAAGGCGGTGCTGATGCAGATCACACACGACGACAGCAACCGGTTCGTCGCGCTGCCTGTCGCCAAGAGCTGATCGCAGCTTCGACTTTTCCGGTGCGGCGGCTCAAATAAATGGGTCGCCGCATGGGAAAATAGGCCGAAGTGGCGAGATGGACTCGAGCCAGCGGTTGGCGCTGCGTGACTAAATTGCCAA
Organism: Mesorhizobium sp. INR15; assembly: GCF_015500075.1. Lineage (NCBI taxonomy): Bacteria > Pseudomonadati > Pseudomonadota > Alphaproteobacteria > Hyphomicrobiales > Phyllobacteriaceae > Mesorhizobium > Mesorhizobium sp. INR15. The sequence goes on from NZ_CP045499.1 coordinate 359,190, forward strand.
GAACACCCAAATGTAAAGATTATCTTGAACCTGCGGAGCTTTCCGAATGGTCACTGCTCGAAGAGTTGAAGCTGAAGGAGGTAAGATATGGCACCGAATCAGAGCACTAATTTGGCAACATCAGTTGATAAATTGCTAGGCAGCCACTCTGGCGACCCTCTGTCGATAAAAGCAGCAATAAACATGCTCCGGGACAAAACTGGAACGGAGCGTTCCGATGCCGACATTGAAGGTCTGATAACTAAGAAGGCAGCCGCCTGCGGTGTTCCGATCGTCTCCGACCGAGAAATCTGACTTCAGGCTGGTTTCGATTTCGTTTGTGGCTCGGATTTGGGAAACCGGTTTCCGCACCCGAAATTGTTGAACGCCCGCGTATGCCTCGCGAACCGTATCCATCCGGCGTGTCGCGCCTTGTTCGGGTGATGAACGAGTGGTCTTAAGCGTGCTCTTATGAGCGGACTTAGGAGCAGTTGATGGGTCAGATCACGTTGCTCACAGGCCCCGAACGTCGGCGGCGGTGGAACGAGGAAGAACGGCGCCAGATTTTGGAGGAGGCGTTTTCGCCCGGAGCCTGTGTGACGCAGGTGGCGCAGCGGCATGACGTTTCGACGGCGCTGATCTACACATGGCGTCGCAAGCTGTGCGAACACGTCCCGGACCCGTGCCTTACAGAGGCGGTGGTTGTGGATGAAGACGTCGGCCATCCGCTGGAGCACCGGCCGGCTATTGTCGTGGAGCTGGTAACGGGCGGCCGGGTGAGCATCTTCGCGGGAGCGACGCCCACGCTGGTTACGGCAGTGGTAAAGGCACTGCGGTGATCCCGTCGGGCGCGCGGGTGTGGCTGTCGATGGGCCACACCGATATGAGGAAGGGCATGCAGGGCCTGGCTTTGCTGGTGCAGCAGCACCTGAAGCGTGATCCCCACGGTGGTGATCTCTACGTTTTCCGCGGACGCGCCGGATCGCTGGTAAAGATCATCTGGCATGACGGGATCGGCATGTCGCTTTATGCCAAGCGGCTCGAGAAGGGCCGCTTCATTTGGCCCCAGGCGAAGGACGGTGCAGTGTCGCTGACGAGCGCTCAGCTGGCGTGTTTGCTCGACGGGATTGACTGGCGCAACCCGCAATACAGCTGGCGTCCGGCGAGCGCGGGATAGGACGCGGATTTCCTCAGCCAAAGCGGCATTTTTCGGTTGCACCGAGAGGCGGGTGCTGATTCATTTCGGCCATGGAAGCCGCCGTTTCGCCCCTGCCGGACGATGTCGAAGCGCTGAAGGCGCTGGTTGTTTCGATGGGCGCCGAACTTGCCGCTGCGAGGGCTAAGGCGTCGGCCACGGAAGCTCTGATCGGGCACCTCAAGCTGCAGATCGCCAAGCTCAGGCGCGAGCAGTATGGCCCCAGCGCCGAGCGCAGCCGCCGGCTCCTGGACCAACTGGAGTTGCAACTCGAGGAACTCGAGGCCACAGCCAGCGAAGATGACCTTGCCGCCGAGGCGGCGGCGGCGAGGACGACCAGTGTCACCGCCTTCGAGCGCAAACGGCCAGTGAAGAAGCCGTTTCCCGAGCATCTGCCGCGTGAGCGCATCGTCATCCCCGCGCCATGTTCGTGCCCGACTTGCGGCGGGACGCGGCTTTCGAAGCTCGGCGAGGACGTGACCGAGACGCTGGAGGTGATCCCGCGTCAGTGGAAGGTCATCCAGACGGTGCGCGAGAAGTTCTCGTGCCGGAACTGTGAGACGATCACCCAGCCGCCGGCGCCGTTCCATGTCGTGCCGCGTGGCTGGGCAGGTCCTGGCTTGCTCGCCATGCTGCTGTTCGACAAGTACGGCCAGCATCAACCCTTGAACCGCCAAGCTGAACGTTTCGCTCGCGAGGGCGTGCCACTGAGCCTGTCGACGCTCGCCGACCAGGTTGGCGCGGCCACTTTCGCGCTCATGCCCCTCTATCGCCGGATCGAGGCTCATGTTCTCGCCGCCGACCGATTGCACGGCGACGACACAACGGTGCCGGTCCTCGCCAAGGGCAAGACCGATATCGGCAGGCTGTGGGTCTATGTCCGCGACGACCGGCCATTCGGCGGCGCCGATCCGCCCGCCGCGCTGTTCCACTATTCGCGCGACCGCCGTGGCGAACATCCACGAGCGCATCTCGACAGCTGGTCCGGGATCCTGCAGGCAGACGCCTATGGCGGCTATGGCGAGCTCTACGCAGCCGATCGTCGCCCAGGGCCTGTGTTCGAAGCGGGCTGCTTTGCCCATGCGCGCCGCAAGTTCTTCGAACTCGCCGACGTCGAGGGATCAGCGCGCAAGAAGAGCCGCGGCGAACGGACAGGGGCGGCGATCTACCCGATCGCACTGGAGGCGGTGCAGCGCCTGGATGCACTGTTCGATATCGAGCGCGAGATCAACGGATTGAGCGCTGAAGCGCGTGCTTGCGCCCGCCAGGAGCGCAGCGCTCCACTGATGGAGGACCTTCACGTCTGGCTGATCGCCCAGCTTGCCCAGCTCTCACGCAACCACGATCTCGCCAAGGCCATCAACTACATGCTGCGCCGATGGCCGGCGTTTACCCGCTTCCTCGACGATGGCAGGATCTGCATTACGAACAATGCGGCTGAACGGGCCTTGCGCTGCGTCCCGCTCGGTCGCAAGGCCTGGCTGTTCCGTGGCTCCGATCGTGGAGGCCAGCGCGCTGCAGTCATCTACGCCCTCATTGGCACCGCCAAGCTCAACACATCGGCCAAATCGCTATCGAAATGGAACCCGAGGACGGTCTGATCTGGGTCTACGGGCCAGACCACGAAGACGGCGTCATGGCCTTCTCCGAATTGGGCATCGAAAGCCTTCAAAACCTCATCGCCATCCATCGCGACGGAAACAAATAGGTCCGTCCGCGTCCCTCACCGGAGGGATACCGCGAACCAGCGCTGCGACGCGGACGGTGTTAACACTCACCGGCGAAATCCTTGCAGCGAGAATTAGTGTTGTCATGATCTCCGGTTTCAAAGTTCGTCCGTTTCGAATCCAGTCAGACCCTACGGAACATCGATATAAGCCTGAAGGGCTTGGCCAGGTGCTCGAATTTGTCAGCCAGCGGCTGATTTCTGGCGCACAAACTCCAGCGCCGCCAACATGATGCCTTCGGATTGCGCCGGATAAGTATGTATGGTTTCGGCGAGTGCCTTCATACCGATCCCCGCGTGCATGATGACAGACATTTCATTGATCAGTTCGCTGGCGCGTTCGGCCACAATAGTGGCACCGATTATGCGGTCCGTACCATCCTGTATATGGATTTTGATAAAGCCAAGATCCTCTTCATCGACGATCGCGCGGTCGACATCCTCCATCATGACGGCGAAGGTCTTTACTGGAATGGACCTCGCCCTGGCGTCCCAGACCTGCAGGCCGATATGCGCGATCTCCGGGTCACAATAAGTGCACCAAGGAACCAGAAGGTTGGTCCAGCTGTCCGCCTTGCCCCAAAGCGCGTTGGCCACAGCGATGCGTGCGGTGGCTTGCGCTACATTGGTGAACTTGAGGTCCATACACACATCGCCGGCGGCGTAGATGTCCGGATTTTTTGTCCGGAAGCATTCGTCGACAGCCACGCACCCGGTGCTTGCGATCTCGACGCCAGCGACATCCAGCCCAAGCATTTCGACGTTTGCAACCCGGCCGACGCTGACCAGAACCTCGTCGGCTTCGACGCTGTCCTTCATGCCGGCGTTGATCGTATCAAGAACTTTGACGCCGGCCTCAATACGCGCGGACGTGATCGTCGTGTTTAGGCGGATGGCCACTCCGTCGCGTGCCATGGCACGCGACAAAAGTTCTGCCGCGTCCCGCTCTTCACCGGGTAGGAATTTCGGATCGATGTCGATGATCGAAACCTGCGAGCCAAGCCGGCTAAATGCTTGTGCCATTTCGCAACCGAGCGGGCCGCCGCCGATAACCGCAAGCCGCCTTGGAAGCGCCACCAATCCGAAGATGGTCGAACTCGTACGGTAATCGACACTTTCAAACCCGGGAATGTCCAGAACACCGGGCCGCGCGCCGGTGGCGATCAAAGCCTTGCGGAATTGGAGGGCAGTTTCGCCCGCGCTTACCTCGTTAGGCCCGGTGAACCGGGCCGCCCCAAAGAAGATATCCACGCCCGCTTGTGCAAGCCGGCTGGCTGAATGATACGCGGCGACGCGCGCCCGCGCGCGGTGCATGCGTGCCATTACCAGGGAAAAATCGATCTGGGATGGCTTTCCGCCATCCGCGCCCCAGATGTCCTCCGCCTCGTTCAGGGTGGCGCCTACCCGCCCGGCGTGGATCAGCGATTTCGAGGCGATAGTCCCAACGTTGAAAGAGTTTCCGCCGAGCCGGTTCTGTTCGATCAGCGCGGTGCTGAAACCCATGCGACGGGCTTCGTCGACGGCCTGCAGTCCGGCCGGTCCCGCCCCAATGACGACCAGGTCATATGTTTCGCGTGGCTTCGGGTTTTGCCAGTTGAGGGGACGAACGCGCTCGAGGAAAAGCGCCTCGCTTTGTCTGTCCCACTCGGTCGGACGCTCGGCCTTCTTCATGATGCAAGCCACCCGCCCGAAAAACCAGCGCGTTTGAGGCCGCTGATGATAGGCGCGCAGCCACGTGTCATATCCCAGACAAACCCACTGCGCGCATTCTCAATGCTCATGACCAGCAAACCTTGATCAAGCCCGTACCAACCCTTTGATAGCCAGCCGGCGCCATCGACGACCAAGGTTGGATTGAAGCCGCTGGAGAAACGGTCACCAGAGATCACCTGGCGATAGCGTTTGATCAGGTGCCTCGTACCGGCGAGCGCTGCTTCATGGTCGAAGGGCAGGCAGGCAAGCATGGCCCAAGGTGAGACCGTGCCGTCATCCGGCCCGTAGGGTACGCCGCGAGACATGTAGCCGAAGAAGCGGCGGTCGCGCCCGTTCTCGCGCATGTCCTGGTCGCCCGGCCCATCGCCCGCCGTCACGCCCCAGAAATCGAGATCGTAACCCGAATAGGCGCGAGGGTTTCGTGCACCATGCTCTCGATGAATTCGGATCGCCGCCCGTGTGTTGTCGAAGTAGTCGCTATCGGCCTGTCGCATGAAGGCGTCGCGTATACCTCGGAAATCGATCCATGCATGCGAGAAGAGATGAGTGAAAAGCGGCCCCGAATATAGCACGTCCTCGCCCAGCAGGTGTTCCCATTGATACGTCGAGGTCCATCCCGAAAAGCTCTTGTCTGTCAGCGGGTGGGTGGTCGATCCCGCTCCCAGCACGTAGAGGATCGTCGCTTCGTTGTAGCCTTCCCAGCCATAGTGCAGGAAACCGCAATCGGGCCGCCAGCCCTGCGATAGCGTTTCGCGTCCGTTCTGTGCCCATCGCCAGTCGACCCGGTCGAAAAGCTCCTCGGACAGATCTCGGATTTCGCGTTCGTCAGGTTTATCGAAGAACGTGCCGGCTGCGCAAACGCCAGCCATCAACAAGGCGGTGTCGACCAGCGAGAGCTCGCAATTCCAGACCCGTTTCCCTGATTTCATGTCAAGGAAATGATAGTAGAAACCTTTGTAGCCTGTCGCGTCGGGCTCCTCGCCCTGCCGGCTTTCCTTGAAGAAACGCAATGCCAGCAGTGTGCGCCTGGCGGCCTCGGTCCGCGTGATCCAGTGGTTTTTTACAGCTATCGGATAGCAAGAAAGGGCGAAGCCTACGACCGCGATAGAACAAGGCGAGCTCGCGCGAGACGTATCGGCGACCAAGCCTGTATCTGGATCCCAGAACTCATTGAAATAGCCGAACGCCTCCCGCTGCAGGTGCTTCACGAGCGCGTCGTCGTCAAGATCGCCCAGATCGGTCATGGGCCTAGAAACGGAAGCGGATTGCGGCAACCGCCTGGGGCGGCATGATGAGGTCGAGCTTCAGCATATGGCCGTCCATCGTGAACGCGATCTCCTCTTCCTTCAATTGCGACGTCTCGTGAAGGGCGGCGAGGCTTTCGCCATTCGGGTATTTTGGCTTGCCGATCTGTTCCCAATGGCGTTTCGCGTTGGCGTGGTCGACATCGATGCGCTGGATCGTCGCCTTGGTTATCGGCTGTGTGCAGGTCATGGTGAAGGAGACCTTCTCGCTGTCGATATCGTGGCGGGGCAGAGCGAAGTTCGTCAGCATTAACGTTGCCCCTCTTTCGCCGCGGACCAGCCAGGCATCGACCGTTTCATGCGACCCTCCGACAGGCAGCATCTCGGTGCCCAAGCCATGGAGCAAATGGTAGGCCCGGTAAGACGGCTTGGCGATGCCATGTATGTTCATCAGTCCGAATCCGCCCTGGAAAGGAAGTGACGGGAAATAGTTCTCCTCGAAAATGTCGGAAAACGTCCAATAGCTATAGCCTTCGACCAGCGTGTTGGCCTCGAGCACTGTCTTGACGATGAAGGCAGCCGCGTAGGGGTCGTCGTGCATGAAATCGCGTGGGTTCGAGGAGGTGCACCATTCCGTGTAATAGACTGGAAGCCCGCCGGCTTTTTCGCGCACGTCACGTGCCTGGTCACGCAGTACGCTGCGTTTGCTTGCGGCAAGCTGGGCCTCGGTGTCGTCGCCTGGATTGCCGAATGCGTCGGTAGGGTAGTGGTGCGTGCTGATGAAGTCGACCGGCAGCTTGTTTGATTTGCAGAATGCCAGGAAGTCTTCAATCCATGCATTTGCCGCAGTGGCCGGGCCGCCGACTTTCAGCTTTCCGTCGACCGATTTGATGGCTTCGACGGTGTACCGGTAGAGTTCGAAATAGTCCGATTGTTTGCCAGACCCGAAAGCCTTGAGATTAGGTTCGTTCCAGACTTCGAAAAACCATTGCCGAACCTCGGCCAGACCGTAGCGTTCGACCCAATGCTCCACCAGGTTGCGAATGAGAACGGACCACTGCGCTGGATCGCGCGGCTTGGTGATGTTGGCGCGGTAATGGAACTGTGTCTCATCTCCTGACGCCAGCGCCGTCGGCATGAAGCTGAGCTCGACAAACGGCCTCATGCCAATCGACAGCAAAAAGTCGAAAACCTGGTCGGCATTGAAGAACGAATAGATGAATTCTCCACCCTGCTCGATCAGTGTTCCCATGTCATCGTCCAGGATGCCGTGAAAGCGCGCATGCCGCATGCCGAGCTCGTCATGTGCGCGTTTGAGCTGCGCTTGCCAATCGGCCCGCAGCCCGAGCGTCGCATGGCCGCTTCCGATTGTGTGTTCCCAGAAATGGGGCAAGGGCGTTGATCGCGCGCCTAGATCGCCCGAAAAGTTCGCAGCCATACCGGTATTTCCTTTTTCGTTCAGCCGCCCGTCGCAAACCCTGGATACAGCGTCATTCCGCCATCGACGAACAAGGTGGTGCCAACCACGTAGTCGGAGTCGTCGGAAGCGAGCCATACAGCAGCCCTGGCGATATCTTCTGGTTCACCGATCCGACCATAGGGGACCAGTGTAAGCAGCGATTTCATGGCTTCGGGTGTGCTCCAGGCCGATGTGTTGATCGGCGTGCGAATTGCGCCTGGCGCGATAGCATTGACGCGGATACCCTTGGGCGCGAGTTCCTGCGCCATACTTTCCATCAACAGCTTGATACCGCCTTTGGACGTGGCGTAGTTGGCATGACCGGCCCAGGGAATGACCTGATGCACCGAGCTCATGCAGACAATCTTGCCTGCGGCTCGCGACACGGAAGGTACTACGCCACGGCGAAGAAATTCCCGTGTCGCAGCCTGCGCGCACAGGAACTGGCCGGTCAGATTGACATCGAGAACCTTGTTCCACTTTTCCAAAGTCATCTCGGTAAAGGGGGCGTCTTGTTGCAGGCCGGCATTCGCGACCAGGATGTCGAGTGTGCCGAACTCTTCGATCGCTCTGGCAAACATCGCTTCGACTTCGTTTTGGCTGGAAACGTCGGCTTGCAACGCCAGCGCGTTCGCCCCGCCAGCGCGGATCCTATCGACAACCTTCGTTGCCGCGTCCTCGTTTGTTACATAGTTGACAACCACATCGGCTCCCGCCGCACCGAGCGCGATTGCGACACCCTCCCCAATCCCGGAATTTGCGCCAGTCACGAGTGCCTTTTGACCCGTTAAAGGTTTTAAGAAAGACATTTTGAATTGTTTCTCACATCGGGTGGGAAGCACGATGCCAAATCAACGTGCTGGTGCCATTTTTGTCAGACGTAAGTGTGCCCTGCGGCAATTGGACATGCCAACCTAATGCTTGGCCAGTTCTTTTGGTTTCGACACGATTGTTTGAACACGGAGAAATATCCATGAGTGCCGACGCATCGCATATGCCGACTATCCCTTATTGGCATCTCTGGACCGACAGGGAGGGCTTAAGCCGGCTTACCCGATGCCTTATGGAAAGTTTCCAGTTGCGGTCGATGCAACCGCCGGCCGATCCGCAATGGCAAGGCGACAAGACAAGCGGCAGAATGACAACGATGGTGACTGTTCAGCCTGTAGGCTGGGTCGGCGCTTGGCACGAGAACCCGAAGCCGCAATGGATCATCCCACTTTCGGGCCGCTGGTTCGTGGAGGCCATGGACGGCACGCGCGTCGAGATGGGGCCGGGAGAGTTTTCCTTCGGGGGCGACCAGGGATGCCGAGAGCGGAACGGCAGGAAAGGGCATTTGTCAGGCACTGTCGGTTCATCACCTGCCACGTTGATGGTTGTGCAATTCGAGGATAGGGATGCGCCAGCAGCGCCTTGCGCATTCCGCTGACCTTGAGACCACAACTATCGGAAATCCAGTCGATGACCGTCTGGGTCGAATATGATGCCTTCGAAACCAGGATGCCCCTCGATCACCACATGCGTCGCTGCGGCGCTTTCATCTGAAACGGGCTTTTCAGCGCGCATTTCTGGGTCGCGGTAAGCAAGGAGCTCCAGATGCGGGCCGGAGCTGCCGTCAAATTCGAGGCCGATTACCTCGACTTGTGTTGCCGTGCCGGCTGCCATGTTGTCAAGCCGACCCTGCTCGGCGCCACGATTGACTTGCCGTGATCCGATACGCAAACCGATGCTCTCGTAGAAGTGAAGGCTGCGCTCAGTATCCGCCACCGCCATGGCGCTGTGGTCGATGCCTAGAAATATGCCCTCATGCCCCTTCCACAATTCGGGCACCCGGTCTGGGGGGAAGCATATGAACTCAAGCGGATGGCCTTCGGGGTCCCGGAACTTGAACGCCGCTACGCCACCTGAAGCCGCTGGCAGCCGCTGTGGTCCGTCAAGCGTAATTGGCGACCAGCCATCATGCTTGGCCAGCGCCTCGCATGCCTTGCCCATATCGGTGACGACGATGGCGCAATGCTGAAACCGGGGATCGTTGCCGGTGATGTCTTGAGGATAGGCGAGTTTTGCCCGGCCGATCTCCAATGCGCTGGGACCCAGGAACAGCCGGTCGGTGTCCGCGCGGTTGAAGCCGAAGACATTTTGATAAAAGCCAGCCAGTGCGTTTGGCGCGGTCGACAGCAGCCGAAAGGCTTCAACCCTGGCCATGTCACCCTCTTGGCGTGCGCGCGCCGCGCCGATTTAGGAAAATGGCGTAGAGCGTATGCGATCCGCCGATGAACAGCCGATTCAGATGCGGTCCGCCGCCGAAGCACAAATTCGAGACGCGGTAGGGGACGCCGATCTTTCCCAACAATTCCCCCTGCGGGCTGATGCAATGAACGCCGTCCTTTGCGCTTGACCAGACATTGCCGTCTTCGTCGAGCGCCAAGCCGTCAGTATAGCCCGGCTCGACCTTGTAGAAATCACATAGGCCGGAGATGGCACGGCCATCCGGTGATACGTCGCAGACCTTCATCACCTGAGCCGGGTTCGGTTTCGTCTGGTCGCCAGTCTCGGCGATGTAAAGCCGCGATTCGTCGGGCGAAAAGGCAAGGCCGTTCGGTCCTTCGAATGCGCTTGAGATAGTGGTTAAGCCCTTTGTGGCCGGATCGAAACGATAGACGGCGGGTGCGAGCTCACTCTTCCGTCGGAGGCCTTCATAGTCGTTGGAGATGCCGTAGACGGGATCGGTAAACCAGATCGTGCCGTCCGATTTCACCACGATGTCATTGGGTGAGTTCAACCGGCGGCCGTTGAAATGCGAGACGAGAGTGGTGACAGAACCGTCGTGTTCGACGCGACCGACGGCCCCGTCGAGATGAGAACAGAACACAACGCGTCCCTGGCAATCTCGCGCCTGCCCATTGGCGTTGGCTGATGGCGAGCGCCAGACGGAAACGCCCCCGGTCTCGGTCCAACGCATAGTGCGGTCGCGCGGAAGGTCTTGAAACAGCAGGCATCCCCAGTCGCCCATCCAGACCAACCCTTCGATCCATCGGAAACCTGACGCCAGTTCTTCAAGCGGGGCGTTGGCGAGGATGTAGGAGGAGAACTTGGGGTCGATGATTTCGATCGGGCTGCCGGTTGTCATTATCGATGCTGGGGTCATTACGGCAACGCGACATCATGCGCGTAGGGATAGGTCGATGCAAAAGGCGCGTGCACGAAAGCGCTGGCTTCATCGGCGCGTCCGCCGAAAGTGATCAGCAGAAAGCCGCCGGCCAACGCGAAATTCTTCAGGAAGTCCCAAAAAACGTCACGGCCCTTACTCGGTCCCACCAATGTGAAATCATCGGTCGCCCAGAACTGCTTCCATAAAAGCGCGGTCACCATGCAGTAGCCGGCGAGGACGAAGGCGGCAAGCCGATCCGCTATGCCGGTCAATACGCCAAGCGACATGACGATTTCGACGAACAGGCCGGTCAGGATCAGCACTTTAGCGGTCATCTTGGAACCTGCCATCTCATTTGCCTGGTCAACAGCCCCGTGGAAATTGATGACCTTGTCCATGGCGCTGAAGGGCAGAAAGAGGAGGATCAGAAGGAGCCGTGTTGTAAAAGTTATTGCAATGGCCACTGTCACTTTCCTCGATGTGAGGGATAACTGATATTGGGCAGCTTAACCGTTTCGACAAGCCGTCCATTGCGGTGCGGTGGGAACATGGTGGCCTGCGGATCATTGAATTGCAGCGCTAAGGATTTGGATGATGACTGCATCGAACGATCGGTATGACGTGATCATCATCGGATCAGGTCCAGGAGGCGGCACCATGGCCTGGCGCCTTGCCCAGACAGGCAAGCGTATCCTGTTGATCGAACGGGGTGGCTACCTGAAGCGTGAGCGCGAGAATTGGGATTCCGACGCCGTTTTCCGCCAGGGTCGCTATCAAACAGAGGAAACTTGGACGTCTGCCTCAGGCGAGGAATTTCGTCCAGGCTTGCATTATTTTGTCGGAGGCAATTCCAAGGTCTATGGTGGCGTTCTCTTCCGACTTCGCTTGGAAGATTTCGAAACGATCAGGCATCCCGACGGCGTATCGCCCGAATGGCCGGTCAAATACGACGAGTTCGAGCCTTATTATCAGGCTGCCGAAGAGCTGTTCCAGGTGCGGGGCCGTCGGGGAGAAGACCCGACAGAACCGCCATCGCCGAAACCCTACGCCTTTGCGCCAATCTCACATGAACCGCGCATTCAGCAGCTCTCCGACGATTTGGAACGGGAAGGTTTGCATCCATTCCACTTGCCGATGGGCGCTCTGCTGGTCGAGGACCAGACCGGTCAGGCAACGCCACATTCACCGCTTTTGCGCTGTGATCCCTTCGACGGCTTCCCAAGCCTTACCAACGGAAAGGCAGATGCACAGATCATCACGGTCGACCCGGCGCTCGCATCCAATCCGAATCTGACGCTACTGACCGGCGCCTATGCCGAACGCCTCTTGACGAACCAGGATGGCACGGTGGTGACGGGCATCGAGGTCACGCTCGATGGCCACACATGCCGCATGACGAGCGATCTCGTCGTCGTTGCATGCGGCGCCTTGTCGTCAGCGCTTTTGATGCTGCGCTCCACAAGCGACAATCACCCCGAAGGACTGGGCAACGCATCCGGTCAGCTAGGTCGCAACTACATGCGGCATAACAATGCGACGATTCTGGCAATCTCCAAGACGCCCAATCCGACGCAATTCCAGAAAACCCTGGGCCTTAACGACTTCTACCACGGCCACGATAAGAGCCCGGCAAACGACTGGGAATTCCCGCTCGGCCATATCCAAATGGTGGGAAAGTCGGACGGGATACAAATCGAGGCTGAAGGCCTGCCGGGCTTCATGCAATGGTTTCCAACAATGCCGTTTGAATGGCTCGCCAAGCATTCGATCGACTTTTGGCTGACTTCGGAAGACCTGCCTATGTCGCAGAATCGCATCTACTATCGGGATGGTCGGGTGCACCTTGATATGACGCCGACCAACATGGAAGCGCACCAGAGATTGAAGGACAAGCTTCGCGCTATATGCAGCGCGACCGACATTCACCCCCATCTTTTCGAACGCAAGCTCTATCTCGGAAAGGATGTTCCCGTCGGAGGGACGGCCCATCAGGCAGGCACCTTGCGCTTCGGGGAGAACCCTGCTGACTCGGTGCTCGACCGCGACTGCAAGGTTCACGGGATAGACAATTTTTATGTCACCGATGCAAGTTTCTTTCCCTCCATCGGTGCGGTCAACCCGACACTGACGATCATCGCAAATGCACTGCGGGTGGCGGACCGAATCGTTGATCGGCTGGTCTGAATGCGACGCTGTCCTAACTGGCCGAGCGGCATTGGGTGCAAGCACCTCGTTAGTTCTGGGCAAGCAGGAAGGCGGCGGATGGGTCCCTTGTCGGATCCGAGCCATTCATGGAAGAAGAAAGTCGGATCGTTGCAACTGGAACATTAGTCACTTCTAAGAGTTCGTCTTGGGTGGCAGGCATCGAGGTGCTTGCCGTGATCAGGTGGCAAAGCTTGATCGGCCCGCGTTCTCCGCCAGAGGCGCGGGCCCCTGGCGAGAGGCAAAACAAGGCGGGCGCTCAGCGACCCATGTCCAGCGAGCAGAAGAACGCGGTTGAGCCGTTGAAACGGACTTTGCGCAAGCGGTCGAGAAAACCGACCAAACATGAGCCCGGCGATAACGACATTCGCAGCAAAAAAGAGGAAATCGAATTTCGCATTTGGTTCCTTGCGAAGGAAACAGGGATCAGTTCGGATCAGGCTCGCGATATTATTCGCGGTCCAGCGAAGGATGGAGCGTCACTGTTGAGCGCAGCACGGTCCCTGCGAGCCCCCAGCGGCGATCAATGGCTCCTGACGGCAAGGCGATAGTCAATCACGAAATGTTGCACTTTGGAACAGTCCGCGACCTTAGGCGTTCACGGTTATCAGGAATGCGTTGCGTTCATATTTGCTTGGATGCCCAGCGTCTTGAGGCACCGAAAAACAGGAACTGAGCCATGTACCGCACGATTGTTTCGTCGCTGACAGGATTGTTCGGCGTTCTTATTTTCATTGGCGGTGCATGGCTGGCAGTGATTGGTGGGTCGTGGTTCTTCATCCTTCTCGGCGTCGGTATGTCCGGTTCGGCATTTCTGCTTTTCCAGCGGCGCCCAGAGGGCTTAGCGCTATACGGCGTCACCGTCCTAGTGACATTCGTGTGGTCAGTTTACGAAGTCGGCTTCGACTGGTGGGCGCTGTCAGCACGGGGCAGCCTACTGGTTGTAATCGGTGTGCTTTTGTTGCTTCCGCCGATGGTTCGCTCCCTGCACAGGCCTGAAATAGGCTGGGCCCGCTATGACGCGTCGAGCGGGATTCTCGCCGGATCAATAGCCGTTGCCCTGGTCGCAGGACTCTATTCAATGTTCCTGAGCCCTCACGACACCAGCGGTGTGTTTTCAGACGCCCAGATGGCGACAAACAAGACCCTTGAGACCGGCGTGCCAGACGGCGAATGGCAGGCTTATGGCCGCACCAACGCTGGTCGACGTTATTCGCCGCTCGACCAGATAACGCCAGCAAACGTCGACAATCTCAAGGTCGCCTGGACCTATCATACCGGCGACATTCGTGGCCCCAACGACCCGGGGGAAGCGACCTACGAAGACACGCCTCTCATGATTGACGGGACCGTTTATGTCTGTACGCCGCACAACCTGGTGATTGCTCTCGATGCGGTTTCTGGCAAAGAGAAATGGCGGTTCGACCCGCATTTGAAGCAGACCGCCAAGCAGACAACCCAACATCTGACCTGCCGTGGTGTTTCCTACTTCGATGGCGCATCGGCAAAGCCCGCTGCCGCCGGCCAGCAGCCTCCGGTGACAGCGGACAGCACAACCAAAACCGAGGAGCAGAGAGTAGCGGAAAGTGCGGCCGAAGTAACAACAGGTGCGGCTGGGGTACCGCAGAACGTTGTCACAGGACAGGCAAAGCGCGGCGATCCAAACCCTGTTGTGAACCACAAGACGACTGCGGCAATGGCCAATCTTGATCCGACATGTATCAAGAGGTTGTTCGCACCGACTTCCGACGGGCGGCTGATCTCCATCAGTGCTGAAACCGGCAAAATCTGCCCAGGTTTTGGCGGTGACGACGGCACCATCAACCTTTGGGCTAACATGCCCAACATCTCGCCCGGTTCTATTTATTCCACGTCTCCACCTCTCGTGACCGATCGCCTGGTGATTGTTGGCGGCTCCGTCAACGACAACGTCGCGACAACGTCACCGTCCGGTGTCATCCGGGCCTACGACGTAAACACCGGCGACCTCGTCTGGAATTTCGATTCCAAGAACCCCGATGCGACGGCGCCCATCGCGAATGGTCAGACCTATTCTGAGAACGCCCCAAACTCGTGGAGTGTTTCAAGCTATGACCCCAAGCTCGGGCTGATTTACCTGCCGATGGGCAACCAATCGCCTGACCAGTACGGAGTCGGCCGCAGCGCCAGCGTGGAAAAGTATTCGTCCTCAATCCTCGCATTGGATGTCAACACCGGCAAACCAGCCTGGGTCTTCCAGACGGTCCATCACGACCTCTGGGACATGGACGTCCCGGCGCAGCCGAGCCTGGTGGATCTCACTGTTGGCGGGGCAGAGGTCCCGGCACTGGTCGCGCCGACCAAACAGGGAGAGGTCTATGTCCTAAACCGCAAGACGGGCGAGCCAGTTCTGCCCGTCAAAGAGGAACCCGCGCCTACCGGTGCGGTCAAGGGTGACATGACGGCGCCGACGCAACCTGTGTCGAAAATTTCGTTCAAGCCCGAGCCGCTTCAAGAAAAGGATATGTGGGGTGTATCGCCACTGGATGAGCTTGTCTGCCGGATCGAATTTCGCGACCTATATTACAAAGGAAGGTATACTCCGCCGACAGAGCAGGGTTCGATCATCTACCCCGGCAATTTCGGAGCGTTCAACTGGGGTGCGGTGGCTGTCGATCCCAATCGTCAAATCATGTTCGCAATGCCCGTCTACCTCGCCTTTACGTCGAAGATGATCCCGCGCCCGGACCAATATACACGCGTCGTTACCAAGGAAGGTGGGGACGTCTTCAATGAGAATTTCGGTGCACCCTATGCGGCCAAGATGGGCGCATTCCTGTCGCCGCTTGGGCTGCCCTGCCAGGCGCCGCCTTGGGGCTATGTCGCCGGTGTCGATCTGACGACAGGCAAGACGATCTACAAGCATGTCAACGGAACGGTGCGCGATCTTTCGCCGATCCCGCTGCCATTCAAGATGGGTGTGCCGGGAATTGGTGGCCCGATCATAACCAAGGGCGGCGTCGCTTTTCTTAGCGGGACCCTCGATTATTATGTACGCGGCTATGATTTGAAGACAGGCAAGGAGATCTGGCGTGACCGGCTCCCAGCGGGCGGTCAGGCCACCCCATCAACCTATCTCGGCTCCGATGGGAGGCAATATCTTGTTGTCGTTGCCGGCGGCCATGGCTCGACCAACACGGCGGCAGGCGATTCCATCATTGCCTACGCGCTGCCGAAATCCGGATGAGGGATTAGATTGGGATCAGATAACGACCGCCGCGACTTGAAATCGTGAAGGCTCGGCTCAGAAAATTCCTGACGTCTCTGGCCGACACGTTTTGGCTGGTTCCTGCTGCTATGACCGCTGCAGGCATAGTGCTGGCACTTGGCATGGTCGCCGTTGATCGGAGCGGCGTCATCCCGATGTCCCTCCTGGACAATTCCTGGCTTTACAACGGCGGCGGCACTGGTGCGCGAACCTTGTTGGGCGCGGTCGCTTCCTCCACTATAGGTGTTGCCGGCACGGTCTTTTCCATTACCATTGCCGCGCTTTCACTGGCTGCTGGACAAATGGGACCGCGCCTCTTGCGGAACTTTACCAAGGACCGCGGCAACCAATTCACATTGGGCGCATTCCTCGGCACTTTCTGCTATGCCCTCATGGTCCTACGCACGGTACGCACCCAGGATGAAGGCATTTTCGTTCCGCATCTCTCGCTTACCGTCAGCATTCTGCTGGCTTTCGTCTGCGTCGCCACTCTTGTTTTCTTCGTTGGCCACATGGCGGGGCGCATTAACGTAGACACCGTCATTGCGTTGGTCAGCCTGGACGTGCAGCGCGCATTCGGGCGAATAGCCGTGAAAGAGAGACAACCATCGCCTCCTCCGCTGTCGTTCTGGAAAGAGGCAGCGGTCATTCTGGATGGTCGCCGAGGTTACCTGCAGCAGCTGGATGACACCGGATTGGCGGAATGGGCGGCCGACAAAGGAACGGCGGTGAGATTGCTGGTGCGACCCGGCGACTTTGTGTTTCCGGGGGCGCCGATCGCGTTGATGACGCCGCCGGTAGATGGCGCAGAGGAAGCCATCCGCGATGCAACCGCCTTGAGTGCGCAGCGCGGGAGCTCTGCTGATATCGAATTCGCGGTGCGACAGCTTGTCGAGGTGGCCGTGCGGGCGCTGTCTCCGGGCATCAACGACCCGCATACCGCTGTGAGCGTGATCGACCGCTTCGGCGCCGCGCTCTGTGAACTCGCCCCACTTCATCTGCCCGCTGGTGTGCTGCTGCACGAAGGAAACCCGGTGCTCGTCGTTCCAGCCGTCGGGTATGACGGACTTGCGGATGCGATGTTCCACATGATCAGGCAGAATGCAGCAGGCAGTGCCGCCGTACTCATTCGCTTGCTGGACGTGCTCACGGCGGTAACGAGTTGCGAGCACGACCCATCTCGCCGGGCTACCTTGCACCGTCATGCCGATCTGGTGGTAGGTGATGCGAAACGCAACATTTCAACGCCCGAAGATATCCAAGACATCACCCGAAGGCATTCTGGTTTCCTCGCGATGAAGGACCATGGCCCCTTTGGCCACCTCGAAGCGCTGACCCAAAATGCACCCAAGAAATAGCACGGTTTTAATCATTGCCGCTTTTGTAACTGAGCACCGTGCGGCGCGCGACGTAGCCGAGCGTCGATCCCTGCACGATCACGCTGAACAGCACAACCGCATAGGTTGCCGCCAGGATCGTTGGCTTTGCCGTGCCTTCGGGAACAGAGAGCGCCAGCGCAATGGATATGCCGCCGCGGATCCCGGCCCAGGTCAGGAACAGAACGTTGCGGCCCGACATCAGCCGGTTGACCCAAGGGACCAGGATGGGTGCACCGACAGCGAGGAAGCGTGCGGCGATCACGATTGGAATGGCCGCGGCAGCGACAAGCAGTGAAGCCGGGTCAAATCGCAAGATAAGCACTTCCAGTCCGATGAGCAGGAACAGCAACGAATTCAGAACCTCGTCGATGAGTGTCCAGAGACCGAAAAGGTATGTTTGGGTACGGTCGCTCATCGCATCGCGGGGCCCTCGATAGCCAATGAGCAGACCTGCCGCTACGACTGCAAGTGGGCCACTGACATGAATGCGCTGCGCGAGCGCGTAGGTTGCCGTCACCAGCGCCAGCGAAATGAGCACTTCGATTGCGTAGTCGTCGATCAGCCGCATGCCCCAATAGGCAATGTAGCCCGTTAAGATGCCCAGCAGAAGCCCACCACCGGCCTCTACAATCAGGAGTTCGGCGACCGACGTCAGGCTCGTGCTTTCCTCGGGCGCGCCGATCGCGAACGCCAGCAGGATCGTGAAAACGACAATGCCGACACCGTCGTTGAACAGGGACTCGCCCTGCATCTCTACTTCGAGACTTGCCGGGGCCTCAATATTCTTGAGCGTGGCCATGACAGCCACCGGATCGGTGGGGCTGATGAGCGCGCCAAAAAACCAGCGCCCACGACAGCGGCAATGAAAGACCAAGAAGGCCAGCGGCCTGCCAAAACAGGAGGCCTATGATGAAGGTCGACGCTATAGTGGCGAAAGTAGCAAGCACGATCACAGGTACCGCGCGACTGAGGAGTGTTCCAAAATCTACGTGGAGCGCACCTGCGAAAAGCAAGAATGCCAGCATCCCGTTCATGACGACCGATGTAAAGTCTATTTGGAGCAGCGTCTTGGTCAGGGGCTCGAACAGGTGCTGCTCTGGCAGGATGGCGTCTATCATCACCAAAATGAGCGAGGCCACTACACTCATTGTCAGCAGGCCGATGGTGTGCGGCATAGGCAGAAATTTATGATTGATCCACCCCAACACCGCTGACGTCGTCAGGAGGAGAGCAGACATTTCGAATATCGACAGCAGCGGCTTATCTCCAGGTCGCGGTGGTAAAAAATAGATTGCTGCGAAGATGCGGCCAGCGCCGTATCGGTTGTTCTCGGTTCCAACCGTCGGGATTGCAGCGCCGCAATCTTGTACGTGTCTTCACGTCCATGGGAAAGGTACGCGGTGCGGTCAAAGTTGAGAATATGGAGAACACGGGGCTCTTTGAGAGGCGCCAGCCAGGCCCGTTGCAAAAGAGTTCGTATGCTAATTCCAGAGGAACCGGATTCGCATCACGACGTTGTGTCAACGCAAAGCCGCTCACGGCCTTATAACCACTTAAACCCTCACCATGAAGTATCGTTAGGTTGGTGACGGCAGACTCCGACGCGCTTGGTATAAAAGGAGAAAGCTATGAAGAAGACCTGGAAGAAGCCGACCATGTGCCAGGTGGCAGCGGGCTTTGAAATATCGCGCTATTTGCCTGCGGAGATTGCTTCGAAGAAATAGCCAGTAAAGCGCGCCCTTCCAAACCGGGGCGCGCTACCCCTTCCATGTCGAAGGGCCTGTTAGCGTTCAGCGGAAGAATGCTATAAAATTCATTCGACTGCTCTAATAGAGTGGCGTCCTGATGCGCATGAAGATACTCGGATCTGCCGCAGGCGGTGGCTTGCCGCAATGGAACTGTAATTATTACCTAAGCCGCGCAGCACGTTCTGGTTTGGCAGGCATTCATAAACGTACACAATCCAGCGCCGCCGTCTCGGCCGATGGGGCGGCTTGGGTCCTTTTCAACGTCTCACCCGATATCAGACAGCAGATCGCGGAGACGGCGGTGTTGCAGCCATCCGTGAATTCGCAGCTCCGCTCGACGCCGATCCGTGCGGTGGTACTCACTAATGCCGATGTCGATCATATCGCCGGCTTGCTCAGTTTGCGAGAGCGGCAGCCCTTTGCTATTTATGCGACGGTACAAGTTTTGGCGGCCTTGGACGCGAATTCTATCTTTAACGTCCTAGATCCGGAACTTGTCCCAAGACGCTTACTGCCGCTAGCGGAAGAAGTGGCGATCCGCGATGCTGAAGGACTTGAGACGGGTGTGACGGTTGAGTGCTTTCCTGTATCGGGCAAGATCGCACTCTACCTGGAAGACAGACAGCACCCGCATGCGAATTTCAGCTCGAATGCCGGTGACACGATTGGGATTCGCGTTGCTGGTGGCACCGCTGGCGGCGCGGTCTTTTATATCCCAGGCTGTGCGAGCATCGATGCCGTCCTGCGTGCAATGCTCACCGACGCGTATTGCCTGTTGTTCGACGGCACGGTCCATGCCGATAATGAGTTGATTGCCGCCGGTGTCAGTCATAAATCCGGAGTTCGGATGGGCCATCTGGCGATGTCGGGCAACGCAGGTTCCATCGCCGCTCTGGCCGATTTGAATATCAGTCGCCGGGTCTTCATCCATATCAACAACACCAACCCTGTTCTTGATGAGAACTCGGCCGAATACATGTCAGTTCGGGCAGCAGGGTGGGAAGTGGCCCGCGACGGAATGGAGATAGAATTTTGAGCGATTTCCACCGCGCGGCTAAAGGAGGCTTGTCGGCCATAAAACTCGAAGCTCTGCTGAGACAAGTAGGGGCCGAACGCTACCACCACCGTCACCCTTTTCATCAAAAGATGATCAGCGGCGCACTCTCGAAAACGGAGATGCAAGCATGGGCGCTGAACCGCTTTTGTTACCAAGCCGTGATTCCTCGCAAGGACGCGATGATCCTCGCCCGTGCCGAGGATCCCGCCTTTCGTGCTGCATGGCGCAGGCGCATCGAGGATCATGACGGAGCGGACGGCTGGAGTGGGGGTATAAAGCGATGGCTGCATCTTGCAACCTCCCTCGGTCTCGACGCTGACGTCGTCAAGAGCGAACGGCTGGCGCTGCCGGCAACACGTTTCGCAGTCGGTGCCTATCTCTCTTTCTGCACGAACCGGACGCTAATGGAGGCGGTCGCGTCGTCACTGACGGAGATGTTCTCGCCGGCCATAATCGGCGAGCGAGTTCCGGCAATGCTGGCTAAATACGATTACGTCACCGAGGACACGCTGGCTTATTTCACGCGACGTCCCGAACAGGCTACGCGCGATGCCGACTTCGCCTTGGCATACGTTCTCAAACATGCCACCACGCCGGAGCGACAGCAGCAGGTGGTCGATGCCCTCGTATTCAAATGCGATCTCCTTTGGGCGATGCTAGACGCTCTTCAGCATGCCTATGGCGAGAAGACAAACATACCGCCCGGCGCCTTCTGTCTGGAACTTTCGCCATGACGGAGCTGCGAAAAAGAGCGCTGTTGGCACCACATTCTGTTCCGTTCCTGCCAAAACACGTGCGCATTCAGTTCGATCCCGTCCGAAGCGCATTCGCCGTACTGTCGCCCGAGAAGGTTTTTTGGCCGAACGAGATCAGTCTCGACATATTGCGGCGTTGCAATGGGCGTTCCTCGGTCGCTCAGATCATCGCCGGTCTTGCCGCCGAGTATGACGCGCAGGAGGAGGACGTTGCGACCGACGTCATCGCGTTCCTACAGGGATGGTCCGACCAGCTGTTGGTCAAGCTATGAGCGCACCCCTCCTACCTCCTATCGGCATGTTAGCGGAACTAACACATCGCTGCCCCCTGCAATGCCCCTATTGCTCTAACCCGGTCGAACTGCTGAAGGCTAATCGCGAACTCGATACGCGGACCTGGCTGGAGCTGTTCGAGCAGGCCGCCGAACTTGGCGTTCTTCAGGTACATTTGTCAGGCGGTGAGCCAACGCTGCGCCGGGATCTCGAGCAGATCATAGCCAGGCTTTCCGCCCAAGGCGTTTATACCAACCTAATCACTGCGGGCGTCGGCATTGCCGATGGCCGCATCGAGGCATTTGCTGAAGCTGGGCTCGACCATCTGCAACTCAGTTTTCAGGGTGCGAGACCGGAGACCACAGAGCGTATCGGCAATCATCGGGGTAGCCACGAGAAGAAGCTCGCCACCGCGCGACGCGCTCGTGCGGCGGGCTTGCCGTTGACCATCAACGCACCCATCCACCGCCACAATATCGAAGAGGTGCCGGGATTCATTGAACTTGCACTTTCGCTTGATGCCGAGCGCCTCGAGATCGCCAATGTACAATACGCCGGATGGGCGTTGACCAACCGCGGTGCATTGATGCCTGATCGCGCTGCGGTCGACAGGCAGGTCGACATCGTGGCGACGGCGCGCGAGCGGCTGGCGGGCATCATGAACATTGACTTCGTCACCCCAGACTATTTCGCCACCTTTCCGAAGCCGTGTATGGGGGGCTGGGCGCGCGACGCATTCATTGTCACACCCGACGGCACGGTGCTTCCATGCCATGCAGCGGAGACGATACCGTCGCTCTCCTTCGAGCGATTCGGGTCCCGCGGCCTCATGGAAATCTGGCGCGACTCGCCGGCATTCAATGCGTTTCGCGGCGTCGACTGGATGCAGGAGCCTTGTCGCACTTGCGATCGGCGCGAAATCGATTGGGGCGGCTGTCGCTGCCAAGCGATGGCAATCGCGGGGGATGCCGCGGCAACAGACCCGGCTTGCGTAAAATCGGTCATCCATTCCCGTATGGAAATATTGGTCAGGAATGCCGTGTCAGGGGCTGTGCCGGGCGAGAAAGACATCAGCCCGTTCGTCTATCGCCGCATAGCCCAACAACCTCCCTCAAAATAGCAAAAACGCATGCAACCGTTCAGGCCACACGGCGTTAATCCGAAAAGGCGGGGAGGGTTGCATGCGCATTCTACTGACCATAGCGGCTTTAGCTGCCATGACAGGGTCGGGACAAGCGCAATCAGCACCTACGGCGGGGATACCAAAATCGTACTCGGACGCCACGGCAAATTTTGCCGGCGCCGGCAAGCCCGGCGAATGGACAAGTCAGGCACGCGATTATGCGAACACCCGGTTTAGCCCTCTTAAAGAAATAACCCCCGATAATGTTGGCAAGCTGAAGGTGGCCTGGACATTCTCGGACGGCACGCAATACGGTCATGAGGGCGCGCCGCTGGTAGTAGGCGATACGATGTATGTAGTTTCGCCCTATCCCAACACGGCCTATGCGCTGATCTTTCGAAGCGGGACCTTCGATCAAGTGGAAGTTCGACCCCAATCCTTCCCCCCAGGCAATTGGCAAGGCCTGCTGCGATGCCGTTCTTCGGGGTTGGGCTTATGCCGACGGTAAATTGATCTACAATCTCCTCGACGACCACACTGTCGCTGTTGATGCGTCGACAGGAAAAGAGGTCTGGGCGGACGGCCTTGGATAGCTTGGAACATGGCGTGACCATGACCCAATCGGCCTTTGCCCGCCGACGGCAAAGTATTCGTCGGCAACTCCGGCGGTGAGATGGGCGTCAATGGGTGGTTGGCCGCCCTGGATGTCGGCACCGGAAGGAAATCTGGCGCGCGCACGCTGTCGGCCCGGACACGGATGTCCGTATCGGCGACAGTTTCAAACCCTATTACGACTGGATTGAAGGGTAAGGACCTGGGGATCAAAACCTGGCCAGTGGACGCCTGGAACACGGGTGCCGGTGCTTCATGGGGGTTCGTGTCCTATGACAAAAGACCAAGACAATTTACTATGGCACCAGCAATCCTGGTCCCGCGTGCCGGCCCAGCGTCCCGGCGGACAACTTGTGGACCAGCGCGATGTTCGCGCGGGATCCAGAGACCGGAATGGCCAAGTGGGCCTATCAGTTCACCCCGCATGACCAATGGGACTATGACGGCGTCAACGAAGCGGTTCTGCTTGACATGCCGATCGACGGCAAGATGCGTCAGACTCTGGTGGCATTTCGACCGCAACACGTATGCCTACACGATCGACCGCAACACCGCGAAGTGCTGCTGGCCAATACTTTTGCCTATCAGAACTGGTCCACCGGCTTCGACAAGAAGGCTGGACGGCCGATCGTAGATCCGGCCCGCGAGCCCCAAGCCCGGTGTGAAGATCGACAGGGTCTGTCCACCCGACATAGGGCAGAAGGACTGGGAGCCGCCGGCCTTCAGTCCGAACACCGGCTACTCTATGTCGGTGTGTTCAACATCTGTATGGGCCTGACGGACCACGAAGTCTCCTACATTTCCGGTACGCCCTATGATGGCATGGAGATGGAGCGGTTTTCAGTGGACGGCCCCGATGGAAACTGGGGCGGCCTGATCGCCTGGGACCCAGCTCATGGCAAGAAGATCTGGGAAAGTCCCAGAGAAATTCATGGTCATGAGTGGCGTCATTGCACGGCGAGCAATCTCATCTTTTACGGCACCACGGATGGATGGTTTCCGCGCGCTAAGACGCGTGGACGGGCAAAGTTCTTTGGTCGCAAAAACTCGGCTCGGGCATCATTGGACAGCCGATCACCTATATTGGGCCTGATAACCGGCAGTATGTGGCTGTTGCCGCCGGAGTGGGAGGTGCCGCGATGGTGCAGAAGGAGCGGCCTGGCTTCCTGCCGCGCGGCAATACGATCTATGTTTTTTTCCGTCGATGGCGACACAGTCAAGACAGCGGCCGACGCCACTCCTATCCCCGTTGGAGCGGCCACTCAGCAGCAGTAACCGCCAGAATTCGCCATGTCACTCGGTCGCATTCTTATCGCCGTGCTCATCCTCCTGGCTGTCGGCGCAGGCGCGACGGGATGGCTGATTATGACACAGAGGCAGTCGCAGAATCGAATAGACGTCGCCTATCCGGAAGGAATTGCCGCGGTTGTCCCCCTGGGCTTGAGCGCGGGTAGGTCGCCGACTCTGAGTGCCAGCACCGCGAATCCATTGGCTAACGATCCTAACTCTGTCCAGGAAGGCAAGAAACTCTTCACGTCGATGAACTGTGCGGGTTGTCATGGCTATAAAGCCAAGGGTGGGATGGGACCGGATCTCACGGACACGGCCTGGCGTTATGGCGGCACCCCGATAGATGTCTACAAGAGCATTTACGAGGGGCGCCCTCAAGGAATGCCGGCTTGGGGTAACGCTCTGCCTCCCCAAAGCTTGTGGCAACTGGTCGCTTATCTGCAGTCGTTGGGCGGTACATTCAGCGCCTCGTCGGGTGACGGCAAGCAGCAAGCGGCGGCTGACCAGGGACAGGGAGCCCCGGCGGGACAAAAGCAATGAGGCGCGTGGCGTCTCTCTTTTTGTTCACCGTTGCGCTTTCCGGTTGCAGCGGGTCTCCACTCGGCTATCTCGACGCGACAAGCCCGATTGCTGGAGCCATTGCCAGCCTTGGCCTCGGCCTCACGGCAATTTCGATCGCGGTCTGCATTGTTGTCGGCGTGTTGCTTGTCGTGGCCCTATGGCGCGGACGGCGGGCGCACGATCTCGCGATAACGCCGGTCAATGATCGTACGGCCATTCGATGGATCGGATTTGGCGTAGCAATTTCGACAGTCTTTCTCGTTGGCTCGGCAGTATGGACGCTCCTTACGGTGAGTTCGATCAGTCAGCCGGCACAGGCCAGCGCGCTCAGCATTGATGTCATCGGCCAGGAATGGTGGTGGGCAGTCAAATATCGATCGTCGAATCCTGCGCGCGAATTCATCACCGCCAATCAGCTGTGATTCCGTAGGTGTTCCGGTACAAATCAATTTGACATCCAAGGATGTCATTCATTCCTTTTGGGTGCCGAACTCGGCGGCAAGATGGATATGATCCCGTCGCGCACCAATGTCACCTGGCTCCAGGCTGACAAGGTCGGCGACTTTCGCGGTCAATGCAGCGAATTCTGCGGTCTCCAGCATGCCAACATGGCGTTCAATGTGCGCGTGCTGTCGAAACCCGATTTCGAAGCCTGGTGGGACCGCCAGCTTCTACCGACCGTAGGATCAGGGGATGATCCGCGCCTCAAGACATTCCTCGTGCGCTGCGCTGCCTGCCACACGATAAGGGGTACTCCCGCCGGAGGCATTCTGGGACCTGACCTCTCGCATTTCGGGATCGCGAGACGATCGCTTCAGGTCTGATGACCAACACGCCCGCCAATCTGGCCAAATGGATCAACAACACGCAGACCATCAAGCCGGGCGTCAAGATGCCGGAACTCCATATGCTCGCCAGTGAGATCGACGACGTAACCACCTATCTGGAGGGGCTGAAATGACGGCCGTGCACCCCAATATGGAAGTTGCCTCCAGACGCCGGAAACTCCTCGATATCTGGGAAACAGCCCCCGGTCTGTACGGCTGGTTGGCGACCGTCGATCACAAGACCATCGGCATCCGGGGGGGCGGGGGGGGGGCGCGGGGGCGGGGGGCGGTCGCGGTTATCTGTGCACAGCGTTCTTCTTCCTGGTGATCGGCGGGATCGAAGCGCTGGCGATGCGAGTCCAATTGGCCCAGCCGGACCTTAAAATTCTGTCGCCCGATGCCTACAACCAGCTTTTCTCGATGCATGGCACGACCATGATGTTCCTCTATGCCCTGCCTATGCTGTCGGGTTTTTCCAACTACCTGTGGCCGTTGATGCTGGGTTCGCGCGACATGGCTTTTCCGCGACTGAATGCGTTGAGCTATTGGGTTTTTCTGTTTGCGGGCATTTTCCTCTACATCAGCTTTCCGCTTGGTCAGGCGCCAAATGGTGGCTGGTTCGCATACGTGCCAAACACGAGCCTCGAATACGACCCAGGCATCAACATGGACGTTTCGCGCTTGGACTGGTCTTTCTCGGCATTTCAACTGTGGTCGGTTCAGCAATTTCATCGTGACGCTGCTGAGGTCGTGCGCCCGGAATGTCCGTCAACCGACTGCCAATATTGTCTGGGGCACGCTCACGGCCTCGGCTGCGAACCTGCTCGCGGTTCCGGCGGTAAGCCTCGCCTGCGCCATGCTCTGGCTCGATCGTCGATATGGCACACATTTCTTTCGACGTTAAAGGCGGCGGTCAGCCTCTGCTTTGGCAGCACCTGTTCTGGATATTTGGCACCCTTGGGTTTATGCGCTTGTCCTGCCAGCAATGGGCATCGTTTCCGACGCACTCCCGGTCTTCTGCCGTCGACCGCTGGTTGGCTATACGCTGGTCGCGATCTCGACCGTGGCAACGATGATCCTGGGCTTCGGCGTCTGGGTACATCACATGTTCGCGACAGGGCTTCCGTAATGTCCCTATCGTTCTTCAGTGCGCGAGTTTCGTCATCGCAATTCCCAGCGCGATCGCCGTGTTCGCCTGGATCGCAACCATCTGGACGGGCAAACTTCAGTTAACAACGCCATTCCTTTTCTTCGCCGGCTTTATAATGCTGTTCGTCATCGGCGGGGTTTCGGGCTTCATGACGCATCGGTCGCACTCGACTGGCAACTGACCGACACCTACTTTATCGTCGCTCATCTCCACTACGTTCTGCTCGGGATCAATGTCTTCCCGGTCGTCGGCGGGCTGCATTTCTGGTTTCCAAAGATGACCGGCAGGATGATGGACGAGCGGCTCGGCAAATGGACCTTCTGGACCATGTTCATCGGGTTCAACGCCGCGTTCTTTCCCATGCATGTGACGGCTTGATGGGCATGCCCGACGCATCTATACCTACCCTACGGACATGGGCGTCGGATGGTTGAACATGTTGTCGACCCTCGGTGCGTTTGTCTTCGCCGTGGGTGTTTTTCTATTCCTTATCAACGTAGCAAAAAGTCTCAAATCGGGCTGCCGGCAGGTGACAATCCCTGGGACGCCAACCCTTGAATGGGCGACCACGTCTCCGCCGCCTGTCTATAATTTTGCGACGATTCCTCAAGTCGCCTCGCGTTATCCGCTGTGGGAGGATCGCCTTAAGGAGACCGAAGAGAGGTCGATAATCGGCGATGCCGTTCGTGACGGAATGGTCCTGGATAAAGGCAAGGAGACAATCGGTGTGACACCGCTCGATGCCGAGCCCAATGTCGTATTGAAGATGCCCGGTGATAGCATTCTGCCGTTCTTGCTCTCGGTCGGCATGACGGGGTTGTTTTTCGGTTTGTTGGCGCAAGTCATCTGGTTGGTCGCCCTTGGCGCCGTATGCGAATTCGGCGTTCTGGCACTATGGCTGACGCCGGAGCCACACGCGGCATTGGAAGAGGTCGAAATCCATGACTGACCGAACAGCCAGCGAAACACTACCGGTTGGCGGGTCCGGAACTGTTTCCACCGCGTGGTGGGGAATGGCCTGCCTCATCGCGACCGAGGCAATCCTGTTTGTCTATCTGATTTTCAGCTACGTCTATCTCGGCTCGCAGCAGACCGGTCCCTGGCCGCCGACGGGACCGCCGAGCCTGAAGCTCGTGATCCCCAACACCGTTATCTTGGTCGCCAGCAGCTTCGTGGTCGCCTGGGGCCAAAGCCAATTCCGGCAGACCGGGAACAGCCTCAGACTTGCGCTGGCGCTGGCAGGGACGATAATCCTTGGCTCCGCCTTCATCATCATTCAGGCCTTCGAATGGGCGGGAAAAGGCATCGTGCTCTCGACCAGTGCATATAGCTCCGCGTTCTTCATTCTCACCGGCGTGCATATGGCACACGTCGCGGTGGGACTACTGATCCTGACGATGCTGCTGGTCTGGACGCTTATGGGCCGGTTCAGGGGCGTACATCACGAGCATATCGCACTTGGCGCGCTCTACTGGCACTTCGTCGATGTGGTATGGATCGTTGTCTTCATCACCGCCTATGTGGTCCCTCAATTCTCATGAGCGCTCTACACCCCCTTGCCAAACGTGTTCACACCCTGCGCCTTGCGCCATGTTGCGCCCTACCACCTGATTTTGGCGGGGCTTTTCGCGGCACCGGGAGCGTGGCTATTGCAATTGCTGCTTTCGTATTTTCTAAACGGCGATCGTTGCCCTAAAGCCCCGCCGCTGCGATCATACCGTTCCTCACTGTGCCCACTGCAATCATCGCGGTGATTGCAGTGGCAACCTGTCTCTTTGGATTGTTCGCCGCCACCGAACATGGCGGCTTACTCGAGCGGAAGCTCCCGGGACCATCATGAGGCATTGACGGCTGGAGCTGGCCGAACTCGTTTCCTAGGGCTTTTGGGATTGTTTCGAGTTCCATCTTTCTCGTCGGCGCTCTGTTCGCGCTGCTTGTCCTTATCTGGTCTTGCCATGCGCCGTCCCCTTTTTCTGAGTGCGGCAGTGGCGGGAACCGCCAGCCCCGCATTAGCCCACGACGCCGGTTCGGCCGTCTGGACATCATGGTTGGAGACCCACGGTCGAGGCGCTGCTTGCCATTCTGCTGGCGCTGTATCTGACGGGCTGTGACAATGCTTTCGAGCCGACATCAGAAATGGGCGGTCAGCAAGGGTAGGGTGCTGGCGTTTTTTGCTGCTGTTCTAGCTCTTGTTTTAGCACTGCTGTCACCTGTCGACGCGCTTTCGGAAGAGTTGTTTTCGGTCCACATGTTTCAACATCTGCTGCTCATTCTCGCGGTTGCGCCGCTCCTCGCATATTCAAATGGCCATCTTGTCGTTTTGCGAGCGTTTTCAATTTCAACCAGGCGTTTATCGGGCAGGCAATCGCCGCGATCCCGGGCATGAAACAAGCAGCCCACAAGGAGGTTGCCGCCTGGATAGCCGCAGGCTTATTCGTCACCACGATGTGGTTCTGGCACATTCCAGCGGCCTATGACTGGGCTCTTGGCAACGAAGCCGTCCACGTTTGTGAACACATCACGCTTTTGGTGGCCGCCACGTTTTTCTGGCGCGTGGTACTCACCAGTGGCAAGCGACGCCTCAGCCCAGCAATGGCGGTCGTCCTCGTCTCATTGGTCGGCATACAAGGCTCGTTCCTTTCGGCGTTGATTATGTTTGCTCCTCATCCGCTTTACGCTGCCTATTCCGGCAATGGGCTTGACGACCAGGTACTGGCCGGCGTGCTGATGTGCATCCCTGCGTCTTTCGTCTATCTCGGCAGCACCATCTGGGCATTGTCGCGTATGTTGGGAAACAGTCGCACCCATGTCAGATAGCATCGAGCCCGAGGCATCATGGTGAATATAGGCGCCCGCTGGAAATGGTCGATCGCGGCGGTGGCCCTTTTGGGGTTGGCCACAGCAACCTATTTTTTGAAGCCCGTCACGGGACCCCCACGCAACTTGGCTTTGGCGGGCGACGCCGCCCGCGGCGCCTATATAATCCGTCTCGCCGGGTGCGGTTCGTGTCACACGGACCACGAAAACAGCGGCGCGGCACTTTCCGGCGGCAAACCATTGACGACACCGTTTGGAACATTTTATCCGCCCAACATCACGCCGGATAAGCAAACCGGCATAGGAAACTGGACGCTAGCGCAATTTTCCGATGCGCTGAGCAATGGCAATAGCCCAAGGGGAAATCTGTACCCCGTCTTCCCCTACAATGATTTGACGCTGATGAGCGATCAAGACGTTGTTGATCTCTACGCGGCCGTCATGGCGACGCCTGCGATTGCCCACACGACGCTGCCCAATCGAGTGATCTTCCCTTTCAATATTCGGCTTCTGGTTTCTGGATGGAAGAACCTCTTCTTCTCACCGCATCGCTATCACGACGATCCGTCCCATTCGGCGTCCTGGAACCGCGGCGCTTACCTT
>NZ_CP045500.1 GCF_015500075.1 Mesorhizobium sp. INR15
GCCGCCGGAACTGCGCTGGCGCGAGTGGATGGGTCGTGTCGAAGCGGTGATCTTTGCCGCTGACAAACCGGTGACCCGCGATGTGCTGGCACGCGTCGTTGGCAAGGAATGCAATCTCGAGCTGATCATCGACGATATCCGGGGTGAACTACGCGGCCGTCCTTACGAACTGGTGGCGGTTGCCGGCGGCTGGCAGCATCGCACGCGTCCAGGATTTGGCGACGCGATCCGGACTGCCTCGGGGGTGAGCGAGAAATCAGAGCTGACGCAGTCGGAACTGATTGTGCTGATGGCGGTCGCGTATCTGCAGCCGATTACCCGGGCCGAGTTGTCGGCGCTGTTCGGACGCGAGATCAGTCGCGACCTCATCGGTCATTTGCGCGGACACAACCTCATCGCGTCCGGACCGCGCAGCCCGACGCCGGGCGCGCCTTATACCTTCCTGACGACAAAAGACTTTTTGGCGGAGTTCGGTTTCGACACGTTGCGGAATTTGCCCGACATCGAGGCGCTTGAGGATGCCGGGTTACTTAGCAAGGAGAAGCTACTGGCCGGAGATTTCCAGATAGTAGCTGAGAAGGATTAGGGAAACAGTGAGAACTATCAGACGTGACGTTGCCAGCAGGATGGCAGGTATTCTGCTACCGCTACGCTCCGAAGGCAGAGGTACCGCAGGTCGGGAGCGCCATTTTTAATATAGGCGGTGATCGCGGCCGGCGCGGGGCCGAAGCTCCCGGACATTCCTGGGCTCCTAGAGGCCGGCTTCCTGAGCAATGAAACGGTGTTCAGCCTGACCGAACCACCAAAGAAGCTGCTTGTGATCGGCGGCGGCCCGCTGGGTTGCGAGATGGCGCAGGCGTTCTGTCGTCTGGGCGTGCATGTGGTGATCGCGCAGAAGGAGCCGACGTTCCTGCCCGGCGAGGAGCGCGAAGCCGCGCAACTCCTCTCGGGGTCGATGGTGCGCGACGGCGTCGAAGTCCGTCTCAACTCGACCGTGGTCGCCGTGCGGACCGAGAACAACATGAAGCTCGGATATTGACCGGTCTTGGCCGCAGCCCCAACGTTGAAGAGCTCGGGCTGGAACAGGCTGACATTGCCTTTGACGAGGACGGCATCAAGGTGGACGACCATCTACGCACGACGAACCACCGCGTCTACGCGGTGGCGACGTCTGTCTCCAACGCAAATACACTCAATGTCGCCGCAGCGACGGGAAAGATGGCCGTAGAAAACGCCCTCCGGTCCGGACGCAAGCGCCTGAGCGACCTGATTATTCCCTGGTGCACCTATACTGACCCAGAGATCGCCCATGTCGGCTTGTACTCTGTCGACGCGCGGCGGCGAAAAATTCTCGTCAAGACGTTCTCGGTTCTGATGCACTATGTGCCGCGCGTCGTAATGGACGGCGAGGAGCAAGGGTTCGTCAAGTTCCATGTTAGGGAGGGTACCGACCAGATCCTCGGCGCAACAATGGTGGCGCGCCACGCCGGAGAGATGATCAACACCGCGTCGCTCGCCATCGCCGCAAAGGTTGGACTGCGCACCCTCGGCGGTATCATCCACGACTTTCCGACCCAATCCGAGGCGATTGCAGCGGCGGGAGAAGCGTGCGCGCAGTCGCAGTTGCATACACGATGGCAGCGGCTGTGGGCGGCCTGCTTGGCTTTGATTCGCAGAACCGGCTAACATGATGCGCTCGCGGGACCGCTCTGGCATCGGTCTCGAAATCATCCGCCATGCCACTGCCGAGGGTGCTGTCGTATTGTCGATCGCCCGCGGTGAAGCCAAGCTACTGGCTGCCGCGGCGACGACCATCCCTGGCGCAGAAATCGCGCCGCTCGACCTGAGCGATGCCGATGCGCTCCAAGTTCCTCCGCTCGCTCGAAGCCTGCGATTACTCGCCCGACGTGCTGGTCAACAATGCCGGTCACGTAGCTTCGGTCGCGTTCGTCGACACCGACAGGACGAAGATCGACGCCATACTGCGCCTGAACATGATCGCGCCTGCCCCGCAAAGCCGCTGAGCGGCCAAGATTATGAAGTGGCGCGGGTCCGGCTCGATCATCAATCAGTCGGCACCCGTCGCTACTCGTCCGATGCCCCATTTCATACGCTGCACCTATCTCAGCATGAAGCACTAATCAGAGGTTCTGACCAACCGACAAAAGCCCACCGGCGTGACAAAGGAGAGGTCTGGAACATCCGAAGATCATCACCCGTGGAGAAAAAAACCGCGGCTGCGGGCAGTGTTGGCGCATCTGAACGTGAAGGGTGAACGTTTTTCTCTCATCCACGTTCTAGATGGATGTTGCCAGCCAAGGAAGAAATTGATGGCTAAGGACAGCGCCCCCAATCTCCGTGGCGATAGCCCTGCTGCGGTCACCGATGAGGCCATGCTTGACCGTAAGGAACTGGCTGCAACAGCGTTCCAGCGGACTCGAATGCCGATGTTGGTTACGGATGCCACCAAGGAAGACTATCCGATCGTGCTGGCGAACCAGGCTTTTCTAAACCTTACAGGCTACGGAGCGAGAGAGGTGCTTGGACGCAACTGTAGGTTTCTACAAGGAACCGCGACGTCGCCGGCCGCGATAGCCGAAATCCGGGCAGGTTTGCAGGAAGATCGCGATGTCGACGTTGAGTTGCTGAATTATCGGAAGGATGGGTCCGCCTTTTGGAATCAGCTTCACCTGAGTCCTATCCACGATGACGATGGCCGTCTCGTCTACCATTTCGCATCTCAGATCGATCGCACGGATTACCACAAGATTGAGAGCCTCGAAGCGTCTGAACACCGATTGCTGTTAGAGGTGGATCACCGCGCTAACAATGTGCTTGCAATTGTCGACAGTATCGTCCGCCTGACAAAATCCGATAACGCTGCGCTGTATGCAGCCTCTGTCCAAAACCGCGTTCAGGCGTTGGCTAGGGCGCATGGCTTACTTTCGCAGCGGGTTGGCATCGGATCCCTCTACGGGAGACAATTTCAACTCAAATTGAGCCATATGGAGCTGGGCGTACTTTGCTGGACGGCCCCGAGGTCCTACTTGCATCACATGCCGTTCAGCCGTTGGCATTATTCATCCATGAACTTGCGGTCAACGCGGCATCTCATGGCGCCCTTTCGAAAGGGGGCGGTCAAGTGCAAATCGTTTGGGAAGACAGGCCGAAGAATGATGGTTTCGTGCTCATCTGGAAAGAAATGGGAGGGCCTTCTCCGCAGATCACCCGCCGTCGAGGTTTCGGAACAGCTATCACGGAGGCTACAATCCGCAGACAACTTCATGGATCCATAAAACACGAGTGGTCGGATCAAGGAGTAAGGATCGTCGCTGAGATACCGAACGTCACTGCCTCGCGGTAGGTGCTCTATCCACGTTGCCGCTAACCCCTACATTGCGGAATGTGTAGCAACGGCCACAAACGATACGACACGCACTTGTGTCTCTCTCTACCTCCAAGGGAGACCATTGGGGGTTGGTTCAGCTCAGGATCATTCAGCTGTTAAAAGCGGCGTGCATCGCTTTGCATTTTCGCATGCGCCTTGTGCTGTGACGTCATTGCAGACAACAAGCACTCCGCCGACGCTGTCATCGAGATCGATGGATCCATAGCTGTAGGTCCACCAAACATTCTCGCGGCTACCATTTCGGGTGACCAGCATAAGACCGTCCTCACCCCAGGTCGAGCCCTTGCCGGCCATGACGTAGTCGATCTGCGGCCCGATGATCTCCCAGATCTCGGACCAGCAGTCACGGCCGCGCTGCGGTCGCCTGTATCGTTCTGAAATCAAAGATCCTCATGCCCGACCCTTCGGGACTCGTCCCGTTTGCTCCGCGGCCATTGATAATTCCCCCGACTCCACCATCTTCAGCCAGCCAGGTGGCTCAACCGCTTGGGCTTGTGGCTTTTGGCGGCACGGTGCAAACTTCCACGGCCAGGCCCTCCATGAGCCTTCGGCTAACTTGAAATCAAGGCCATAGAGATGTCCCGCGCGAAAATGCATAACGCCCAGATAACGGGTTCTGGAGACACTGCGATCGTCTTTGCTCATGGTTTCGGCTGCGACCAGAATATGTGGAGGTTGGTCGCTCCGGAATTCGAGGACCGGTTTCGTGTCATCACCTTTGACCATATCGGCGCGGGCGGTTCGGACCTGTCAGCATACGACGCGCAACGCTATTCGACGCTTGAGGGCTATGCGGACGACGTCGTCGAGCTCTGCCGGGAATCGGGCGTGATTGGCGGTGTGTTTGTCGGCCACTCGGTGAGCGCGATGATCGGCATCCTGGCCGCGAAAAAGGCTCCCGATCTGTTCAGCAAATTGGTGCTCGTCGGCCCTTCACCTCGCTACATCGACACTGACGATTATGTCGGCGGGTTCACCGAAGCCCAGATTGTTGAGTTGCTCGAATTTCTGGACAGCAATCACATGGGTTGGTCAGCCGCCATGGCTCCGGTCATCATGGGCAATCCGGATCGCCCGGAACTCGGTGCCGAGCTGACCAACAGTTTTTGCCGGACCGACCCGGAAATCGCGAAACGATTTGCTCGCGCGACCTTTCTCTCCGACAACCGAGCCGACCTGGAAGGCTTCTCGATTCCGTCGTTAATCCTGCAATGTTCTGAGGACGTGATCGCACCCGCAGTAGTTGGCGAATATATGCACCGTCATCTGGCCAACAGCCGGCTCGTGCACCTCAAAGCCACTGGACATTGTCCAAACCTGAGCGCGCCGGCGGAAACGGTCGCGGCGATCAACGCGTTTGTCTAAGTTGCCAATCGTGGATTCCAAAAACAGCGAACCCGTCAACGAACTCGCCGACCTCCGCGATCTCTTCGAAAGCGCGCCTTGCGGCTACGTGTCAGCCACGCGCGATGGCCTGATCCAACGCGTCAACGGGACATTCTGCGAATGGCTCGGATTCAAACAGGAGGAGCTTGTCGGCAAGCGCCTTCACGACCTACTGCCGATCGTCGGCAAAATCTATTACGAGACACACTTCGCCCCATTGCTGCGGATGCAAGGTGAGTTCAACGAGGTCGCACTTGATTTCCTGCGAGCTGATGGAAGCCGGCTGCCGGCTCTGGTCAACGCCAGGGAACGGCGAAACGAGGCTGGCGAAACGCAATTCGTCAGATTGACGATTTTCGATGCGAGCGATCGGCGGCGATATGAGCAGGAACTGCTTAACGCAAAGAAGACGTCGGATCGCGCGAGCGAGGAGTTGCTCCAGCTGAACAGCGTTCTCGAGGAGAGGGTCTCGGAGGAGGTTGCCGAACGCATGGCGGTCGAAGAAACCTTGCGGCAGGCGCAAAAGATGGAGGCGGTCGGGCAGCTGACAGGCGGCATCGCGCACGACTTCAACAATATGCTCGCCGTTGTCATATCTGGCCTCAATCTCATTCAGAGGCGGATCTCGCGGGGCGATACCGATGTCGGCACGCTCATTGAAGCGGCGATGGGCGGCGCCACGAAGGCCGCCACTTTGACCCAGCGACTATTGGCTTTCTCGCGCCAGCAAACGCTCGCCCCCGAGCCCATCACCGCGAATGTGATGGTGTCGGAAATGTCCGAGCTGCTCAGGCGCACGCTTGGCGAACCGGTTCACATGGAAACGGTGCTCGCAACCGGACTTTGGAAGACCGTCGCTGACCGCAATCAACTGGAAAACGTCATCGTCAACCTGGCCGTCAATGGCCGGGACGCGATGTCGGAAGGTGGCCGGCTCACCATCGAAACCGCCAATGTGGCGATCGATGACGGATACGCGACCGAGCACCAAATAGCCCCCGGCCAGTATGTCATGATCGCTGTCACGGATACTGGCGCCGGCATGCCCCCTGAGGTGATTGAGAAGGCCTTCGAACCTTTTTTCACGACCAAGGGCGTCGGCAAGGGAACGGGCCTGGGTTTGAGCCAGGTCTTCGGCTTCGTGAAGCAGTCGAGCGGCCACGTGAAAATCTATTCCGAGATTGGCCACGGAACGACGGTAAAGATCTATCTGCCGCACTATTACGGAACAGACGAAGCGCCAAAGCGCAAACTTTCGGGTGACACTCCAACCGGCCTGGCCGAGGAGGTCGTCTTGGTGGTCGAGGACGATCAATCCGTCCGAGAACTGACTGTCCAAATGCTTGGTGATCTCGGCTACGGCGTGTTTTCAGCCGATGGCGGCCAATCCGGCCTGCGCATGCTTCACGAGCACCCCGACATCAGGCTGCTGCTGACCGATGTGGTCATGCCTGACATGAATGGCCGCCGGCTGGCCGAGGAGGCGCTACAGCTCAAGCCTGACCTCAAGATCATCTACACGACTGGCTATACCCGCAATGCGATCGTTCATGATGGCGTGCTTGAGCCCAACGTCCATTTCCTTCAGAAGCCCGCGTCGGTGACAGTTCTTGCCCAGAAAGTTCGCTCGGTTTTTGACAATTGAGCCGCCCTTCTCGAAGGCATTCAGCAAAGAGTTGACGCGACAGCGCCCCTCATTGGCTGGCTCCGCGTTGTGAGCCGGGATTGGTTCGCTCTACCTCAGCCGTATACCATCCATCCCAAGTTCATGCTTTGTGCTCTCGCCGCATAAAAGGGAGTCGGGAAAAACAGCGTCGTCAGGATTTCCACAATACCCGGAACAACAGGCGACTCCTGGATGGCGCGGCACGGGGACCGCTTTGGGCCTTAAACGCAGACGCAGAGATCAGACCCGCCTTTTCTGAAAGCAGGCCCTCCGACTTGGGCGGCGTGTGTCCGGCATTAATCCAGAGCGTATAATCTTCACACTAGGCCGATCATTTTCAGGAACAGCATCGCCAAGATGATGAATGCACCCACCATAGCTATCATTACTGCAACGTTCTGGCCGGTCTTCCCCCCCCGGATTAGCTTTTAAGCGAAGCGATACGACGACCAAGATACTTGCGGCTTGGCACGCGAACCCAGCGAACATCAGCCAGGCCGCCGCGCCATGAAAATGGAAATCTCGCCCGTCGAGATACCCAACTGGGACCGCAAAGTCGTCGTGCAGCGCACCATACGCTGGCCAGCCCACCAGCAATGCCGCGATGGCTACAGCAGTCAGGTTCGCTAGCGTTGGGTTGCGGCTCCTCCAGCTGTCGCGCGTTCTCATGGTGTCCTCCGCGAGTACTACGGGTATTGGTAAGCGATGGTTACATTTGTGCAATCAGTGGAAGACAATACAAACCCGCCACCGCTTCGATCCTTCGCAAGAGCCATCGGTAGCTGAACGATAATCTATGGCGACCGCAGCGGAAACCGGACGTTCTCCTTCCGGCCCCCACTCTGCTGAAGGAAGAGCCGAGGCCGGGCATCCAGACCGCGCTGATGACACTGGTGAAGGATGCTCGCTCCGCTACCACAACAGGGGAGGTCGCCGGCAGGCGGATCACCCACAGTAGTACCACCAACGGGAACGGGGTCGTCAGGAATGCAATTGCGGCAAGCCAGCCGAAGGTTGCAGGCTGTAGTGGCTTTACATCAGCTAGTTTTGGCGGCGGCCCTGTAGCCGGTAGGATCGATAGGTTTTACGGAACAAATCAATTCAACACCCTAACCGAGTTGGGCAAGTCACTCGCACTCGGCCAATCAGATTCCAAAAGGTACCGGGGAGCTTCTTTGCAGACGCTGTCGCGGCAGTAGGATAACAGAAATTGCGCGAGAATCTCATGGTCGATCCGGATAAGTAACGGCACGGTTCACTTGAACAGGCATCGCAATGACGTGCGGATCAGTGCGATCCATGATCTCAAAGACAGTGGTTGCGCTGACAGCGGCGCTTTGTGTCAGCCAATGCGTTCTGGAGTGAGTTGGTAGCTTATTACTCAGTCGGATCATCACAGGATCTTTGCTGTTTATAGCGCTAGCACGCGTACTGGAGAAAGCCGGCCTTTCTCTTTTCATAAGCCGCTCACTTCGAATTTTAGAGCGAGTCATGGCCAAAAAATGGCATGGGTAAACTCTTGCCGGCACCTCTACACAGCCGGCGCAACGTCATTGACTTTGCATCAGAGCGCTTCGAGCGCAAGAGCGATACCCTGGCCGCCGCCAATGCATAGCGTGACAATACCTTTCCGAATGGTCACGCTTTATGGCGTAAAGAAGACGTGTCGTCAGGATCGCTCCCGTGGCACCGATTGGATGGCCATGAGCAAAGCTGTGTCGGACATTTCTGATCTCCCATTTGCGAATTTCAGATAGCCTATTTCCCTGATATGCCTAACGGAATGCCC
The DNA here is from genome assembly GCF_015500075.1 of Mesorhizobium sp. INR15. Classification (NCBI taxonomy): domain Bacteria; kingdom Pseudomonadati; phylum Pseudomonadota; class Alphaproteobacteria; order Hyphomicrobiales; family Phyllobacteriaceae; genus Mesorhizobium; species Mesorhizobium sp. INR15. The sequence continues at coordinate 8,251 of NZ_CP045500.1, forward strand.
GAGACGGACGAATACCGGACAGATCGCGCCAAGGATTGACGAGGTGAGCTCCGTTCAAATCGTAAGTCGTCACAAGTTCCTCGAAAGGACACTTGGTTCGGCAACATTCTGGGCGACGGCGAGGATTGGAGCCAACTATTCCACCGGGTGGCCAATGTCAGCTATTCTATTTGGAATTTACCGAGGTTTTGCGGCGCGCCACGGGTACAACCTGGACAATGAATGCAGGTCCTCGCGACCGTAAACTGTGGCATCTGTGCGTATTCATTGCCGGCGCCTGCGAAGCCCGCGTATCAAAAGCGCACTATCGGTTGTCGAGTTCGGCCAGCAGCCGGGCCAATCTGGCTGGTATGCCTGGAATATGGCCGGCGATTTCGAGTGCCGTGTTGCGCAACAATCGGGCTGGCGCAGACCTAAGCGTCGCTGCCCGCGTCATTCGATCGGTCATCGCGACAACGTTCTGCGCGATCTTGTGACGTCGGCTAGCCCAAGCGTCGAGCGCCGTGGTTGCGCCGCCGTGAACCGCGTCGAGCAACGGTTGGGCTAACGAGACGGCGTCCTGGATGCCGGTATTCATTCCTTGCCCGCCAGCCGGGCTATGCACATGGGCGGCGTCTCCGCACAACAGGATGCGTCCGGCACGCGGCGTGGCCGTGACGCGATGCTGGAGGTGAAAGCGCGAACTCCAGACGATTTCCTGGATTGTCGATCCCGTGCTCGCCGGCCCGCGTGTGTCAAGAATGCGCTGCAGGAATGCAATATCGGGGTGCTCGGGTGCTTTGTCGATAGTCGCGACGATCCGATAGCGCTCATCGGGCAACGGCGCGACAACGACCAATCCTGCGGGTGAGAAAAACAAGCTGACCTCCTCTCGAGAGAGCGGCCAATCCATTCGAACATCTGCCAGGACGAAGCTTTCCTCATATGCGCCGCCTTCGAAGGCGACACCGGCGGCATCGCGCACGACGCTGTGGGCGCCGTCGCAGCCGACAAGCCAATTGGTTCGGATCGCGTCCGATCTGCCATCACGCTTGACCGTTACATCGATACCACTGCTCTGCGCCTCGACAGCAATTACTTCTACCGGACGTAAAACCTCACCGCCCAGCGCGCGTAGCCGATCCAGAAGGATTGCCTCGGTCCGGTTCTGCGGGCACATGATGGTGAAGGGATACGGCGTGTCGAGCCCAGAAAAGTCGATCTCCATCAATACCTTGTCACGATCATGGATGCGGAAGATCGGTACCTTGACCCCTTCCTCGAGCACCGCCGCCGTGGCGCCGAGCGGCGTTAGAACTTCCAGCGTTTGCGCGTGCACCACGGCAGCACGTGACGTATTCGCACCTTCAGCCTGCCGGTCAAGTAGCAGGGGCATTGCTCCTAGCCGCCGAAGTTCCGCGGCAAGCGCCAGTCCACTCGGGCCGGCACCGACGATGATGATTTCAGTATGGGAGGGAAGCGCGTTCATGGCATACTCCAATGCGAACAGGTGTTCGCATATAAACGATGGCGAGGCAATTTGGTTCAGAAGGTTGTAAATAAAAGCGCGAAATCTCCTGCGCGGCCGCGGCGATCACAACCGAACCGCGACCGTATTCTGGCCGCCGCGCGTCGTGTGTTTGCCGCGCAGGGGTATGACCGCGCGACCGTTCGGTTGGTTGCCGCCGAGGCAGGCACCGCGCCGTCGATGGTGATCCGCTACTACGGTAGTAAGAATGAGTTGTTCGCGGCGGCGGTGAAATTTGACCTACGCCTGCCAGATTTGACAGGCGTTCCGCGCGGCGAGATCGGTGCACGCCTAACGCGACATTTTCTGGCGCGGTGGGAAGAAGCGCCGTCCGGGGGCGAACTCGGTGCGCTCCTCCGCGCGGCTATCAGTACTGACGCGGCGCGTGAGCGGTTGATCGAGATTTTCCAGCGTCAGCTCCAAGTTGCGGTTGCGGCGATTAGCGGTACCGACGGAATGGACAGCCGCGCCGCACTGATTGCGAGCCAGTTGCTCGGACTTGGACTAACCCGGTATGTGCTGGCTCTGCCCGCTTGCGTTTCGATGGATCATGATCTGATCATCGCTCATGTCGGCGCGACTGTTCAGGACTATCTGACCAAATCTATCTCTGCTGCGGACCGCTAGCTAGAACCGAGCATTGTGGGCAATCCAGGCGCCCGCCGGCCTCCAAACGCAAAAACCGCCCAGGCGCGACAGCTCTTGAACCCTTCACTTCGCTCTCAGAGTGCCGTTCCCCACAGTACCCAACACTGTATCGCGATCATCCCGTCATCAATCAGGATTGTTTGAATAGCCCCGAGTTTCGTAGACGCCCTCGGGTTACATTTTCTGCTTCCGTTCGAAGTCGACGGGTGACAGCATCCCGTTTCTCACGTGCTTGCGCTTCGGGTTGTAGAACATCTCGATGTAATCGAACACGTCCTGCCTTGCCTCGTCGCGGGTCTTGTAGGTCTTGCGCCTGATCCGTTCGCGCTTGAGCAGGTTGAAGAAGCTCTCCGCCACGGCGTTATCGTGGCAGTTGCCGCGCCGGCTCATCGAATGCTCAAGATTGTGGTGCTTCAGGAATGCAGCCCAGTCCATGCTGGTGAACTGGGAGCCTTGGTCGGAATGGACCAGGACCTTGTCCTTCGGCTTCCGGCGCCACACCGCCATCAGCAGCGCCTGCAACACGATGTCCGTGGTCTGTCGGCTTTGCATGGACCAACCGATAACGCGCCGCGAGAACAGGTCGATCACCACTGCCAGATAGGCAAAGCCCTCCATGGTTCGGATGTAGGTGATGTCGGTCACCCACGCCCTGTCCGGAGCCTCGACATCGAACTGCCGGGCCAATGTATTGTCGACGACCACCGACGGCTTGCCGCCATAAGAACCAGGCCGGCGCTTGTAGCCGATGAGAGCCTTGATACCGGCAAGCCCTGCAAGGCGAGCGACACGGTTCGGGCAACTGGTCTCGCCTTGATCCAGAAGGTCGTCGTGAAGCTTGCGGTAGCCATAGACTTTGCCGCTGTCGTTCCATGCCTTCCTGATGAGGTTGGTCTGACGCAGGTCTTCCTGGGCGCGTTTGCTCAACGGGCTCTTCAGCCAGGCATAGAAGCCGCTGGGTTGAATGCGCAGGCAATGACACATCGCCCGAACCGAGAAAAATGGGCGATGCTCGGCAACGAACGCGTATCTCACTTTGCATCCCTGGCGAAATACGCGGTGGCTTTTTTTAGGATGTCGCGCTCCTCGGTGACGCGAGCCAGTTCCTTCTTCAAGTGCCGGATCTCGGCCGCCTGATCCGCATCGCCCGAACCTGAAGGCTTCAGGAACTTCTTCTTCCACGCATAGAGCGAATGCGGGCTGACACCCAGACGCTGCGAAACCTCTGAGACCGGATAGCCGCGCTCGGTGATCTGTGTGACCGCATCGCGTTTGAAATCGTCACTGAAACTGCTGGTCTTCATGATGGCCTCCTTGCCTCAAAATTAGGGAAGAAGGCGTCCACAAATCTAGGGGCTATTCAGTTTCCGGGTTGCCAAGTTGCACATAGCGAATGGCTTCGCATTGGGCGGGCGATGACGTCCCTTATACGCCCTTCGACCGTTACCCGGTCCTCGTTTCGAAATGTGCTGACGTAGTCAATCCATAGGACATCCTTCCAACCAGGCGAAAATCCCTGGAAGGGCGACGCGTTTTCGATGGGCGCGTCATCAAGCACAACGACGTAATAAATCTTGAGCGGATCGGAAAAATCCATTGATTCTCATGTCGCACGAGGGTGAGGCGCATCCTATGACGTGCCGGCTAGGGCCCAACGGTGTTCGTGTGCGCTGAGTGGAATCCGCCATCTACTCGGAAGATCCGCGGAGACTTCTGCAGTGACCGTTTTTTTGATGTCAGAAGCGTCCCAGGCGGCTTGCGGCTCGATACCGTCATGCCGCGTTCTATCGGACAGTTCCGGATCTCGAAACGCAAAAACCGCCCCTGTTAGACCGGGACGGCTATAGATTTATGATAAAACTGGTTGCGGGGAGGGGATATAAGCCGTATTTGAATTAACTCTGTAACAGTACATTAAACCGCATCCACTATATTCCCCGTATGGAAGACTGGTGGCAGAAATTCGATTTTTCTGCTCAGGGGTGGAGCCGCGTCATCGGGCTTACAGCTCTCGGCACGCTCTGCTGCATCGCCATTGCGTTCACCATCGACAGCTATTCCTTCGAGGAGTGGCGTTGGCGGCTCGGTGCGAATCCGATCAATGACCTCATCTCACCTACTTCTGGATGTATGGCCCAATGCGCGATCGGCCTTGTCCGATGTGCACCAACTGGCTGGGCTCGGTAAATGGCAATGCATCCGACATTTCGCAGCGCGCGTCGCTTAAGATTCTCGGTCGCAGTCCGGTCGAGCCCCAAATCGCCTTTGCGCAGGAGCGCGACTGGCGCAGTCTGGAGTTCGTTCAGATCGTTGGTGACGACTACGCCAACGATCTTGGGCTGCTTACCCCTGACGGTGGCGAGAGCCCGGCGTTGGTTGTGTATCGGCGTGACGGCGACAACGTGCGTCTGTTCTGGTCAAGCGCGATGAGGCTTGAGATGGCTGAACCGGACCAGGACACGCGCGACGCGCCGGATATCGCCTCGCTCTGGTCGATCCTGGATTTGACGCCTGAAGGGCGTGGCGCCGACTGGTATCCAAAGCTGGAGTATGCCCGATGACCCTGACCGGCCATTGGCAGGTCAACGCATCCATAACAGATACGACCAGGTTCTCGGCAATCGGCGTTCCCATTGACCATCTCCTCAAGGGCTAGGGATCTTGAAGTGGCTAGCGAACCTATATCGGCGCGCTTTACGCCTCAAGTCATACATTTGTTACGGCCAATTTTTGGATCGTGCATGTTTCTTTGATGCAGCGGTATGTGCGCGAAAGAATAAGGTCACGTATCCGATTGAGCTCACGTGCCAATCGGGTAGGTAGGCGGATGGTCTTATCTCCGTCTGCCTGCCAGCTTGAACGCCGAGCCTGGCCAATCAAAAAACGCTAAGAACGGCTGAGATCAATCCGGCTGATTACAATGTTCTTACCAGTCGACGGGTCCTTGTCGATGGTCGTCAAACGCATCCCATCGTTTCCAACTTTTTCCAGCCTCAACTGGGCTGCCCGGTCGCCATTGACTTCCTTTGCCCAATGAATGCCGAGAACCAAAGCGTTGCCTGAGCGATTGCCACTGAGGCCGGCGGGGCCGGTGCTCGATCCAGTGTATGTGCCCGTATAGGTTTTACCATTGGTCTTGACGTCGGCGCCTATCGCCCGTGAGAAAACCACGTAACCTGTGCATTTGCCATCAAGTGATAAAGAGCTTTCAGTCGCGTTGGACGCGAATTTGCAGTTGATTTTGATGGGCTGGGAATCAGCGTCTACTTTGACGGTGCCCTTACCAACCCAGCTCCCCGCGAACGATTTCAGGAAGGCAGCGTCAGCAGCATGGGCAGGCCCTGCGATGAACAGCATAGCCGCTGCCAGCCAGCCAATGGATTTTGTCATGACTAAAGTCCTTCAATTAGGCGCGATGCAAATCTTTGGTCGTGCCAGACATCCGTCTATGCGCTGGCAACTGCTTTTTCGATCTCCTGGGCCGAATGGCCCGTGAGGTCCTTAGGGATTTCGCCAATAAGCACCGCAGATAGTTTCTGATGATAGTGCTTGCGCAGTTCGCCAAGCGTTCGAGGGGCGGCGATGATGATCAGATTAGCGATTTGCCCGCCCAGAACCTGTCGGTTGAGCAGTTCGGCAGTTCCAGCTGCGAAACTGTCTTCCTCGATTTGACTGCTGTCTGGATTGGCGGAGCTGCTTTGATGACGCGCGCCGGACCCCTTATTCTCGTTGGTAACATCTTCAACCGCCAAGGCCGTCAGCTTTGGGCTGGCTTCGTCTCCTGAGTTGCGGAACAAGTTGAGCCTTTCGCCATCAGCTACTGCAACGGTCGCGCCCTTGGGAATATCCATTCGTGATCGCCTCCGAAATTGCGCCAGCCGTTGGCTAATCAGATTGAAAGCCCGTTGACGTCAGTCTCAACGCCCCAAGCTGCCAATGGATGCTTGGGTCTGAGCCTTTCATCGAACCCGGCCACCTGAAGGCTTCGCCGATCTGATATAGCCCCGAAAACGCTGCGGTGATTGAGATTGGCATCGAGTTCACACTCCGTTCGCTGAGATTGATTGATAAGGGGGTGACGATGAAAGACGCTTTATTCAGGGTACCAGTGACAGTTGAGTTACCTAATGGCGAAGTTCTCACCCTGTGCAGTGCGTCCGAGACTGCCGTCTTGATGATGGAGAAGTGGCCTCAAGCGCACGGCCCAAGATATCTGGACGCGCTGCAAGCTTGCACGCACTCAATGACTACCGCGGACGATGTTGAAAAAGCCCGTCGGGCGTTTCTGGCGGCTGCCAAGGAAGCTGGTCTAAACGTGCAAGGTATCCATGATGACGACCCCCACCGCGTTCGGTGGAGCAGCCCAAATCGTCATACATCGCCGATGAGAAACGGCGGGACCGTGGACACAGGGAGGAGCAAGAAGACTTTCTCGTCCGTTTCCTGGCGCGCGAAACCGGCATCACCGAGGCGCAGGCTCAGGCACTGATCGGCATGGTTGGCACCGATCGGGCATCCCTGCTGCGGGAGGCCAGGATTTTGAAGGCGCAACGTTAAATGCCTGTCAGCTTATGGACCGCTCAGGACGGCGATCTCTGCGAGTTTGTGCTGTGCGGTAGGTATCGACCCCTCGCTATCTGCCGAATATTGGGTTCCGAAAATCTGATCGGCCCGCGCTCTCCGCCAGAGGCGCGGGCTCCCAAAGGTTTAGGTCAAGGCGTCACAATAGAAGACCTAAATTCTTCCTGTCTATCAGCATGATTTAGCTGGTGCCTGCCTGGCTGAAACGACCGTGCCGTCGTCCTTGCGAACTTCCACCGCCACGATGCCGTCCTGGGTTCTGGCCGGAAACTGCGCCAGCGCGTAATCCCGTGCGGCTTTCTCACCGTCGAACGGCATTTTCTCGACCATGCCCTGTTTGCCGTACCAAATCAGCGTGTAGGCCAGCTGCCCACTCCTTTTTGCCAATGTTTTCCTAGCGCACACCTGGTCTACATTCACCGCGTACAGAGAACGCTTTCCGGGCGGATTTTATAAATCCCTATTAGGGATTCGTATCGTAAGCGCGCATTTCAGTGCACGTCGTAAAGCGGCTTGAAGCGGAGGGTCAGGCAGGCTGCTTTTTGAAGTTGTGGGGCAGCAGGTCCTCTATATCGGCGTTGTCGGGACGCTGCGGCAGTTCGGTTAGGACGTGGCGCAACCACGCGAAGGGTTCGACGCGGCATGCCCGACAGGTCAGCATGAGGCTGTAGATGACAGCGCTGGCCTTGGCCCCATCCACGGTATCGCTGAAGAGCCAACTCTTTCTTCCGGTTGCAAAAAGTCGGATGTCCCGCTCCAGAAGATTGTTGTCGATCGGCATCCTGCCGTCATCTGTATAGCGCGTCAGATATTCCCATTGATTGAGTGTATAGGAGACGGCATCGCCAAGCTTGGTGTCGGGCACGACCTTTGGAGCGATTGCGTCGAGCCAGGCCTTGAGGGCGCTCAGGACCGGGACGCTGTGTTTATGGCGAAAGCGACGCAGGTAGTCGGCCTGCGTTTCATCCCCGTCGTCCGGCTTTTCGTCCCGCGCCTGCCTTTCGATGCGGTAGAGCTGGTCGAAGAACTTGAGGGCCTGCGCCGGCGGCCCGCCGGGTTTCTTCCTTGCCTTGAGGGCTTCGACAAAGCGTCGCCTGGCATGAGCCATGCAACCGACATGCGTGGCGCCTTTCAACGTGCGCCAGGCCGAGTAGCCGTCACTCATCAAGATGCCGCGATAATCGGCGAGGAAGGTCTGCGGGTATTCTTGCCCGCGACCGGGCTGATAATCGAACAGCACGATCGGCTGCTCGCTGTCCTCGCCGTTGCGATAGGCCCACATGTACGAGGTGCTGGTGGGGGCCTTGTCCTTTTCCTTCAGCACCTGGACCGTGGTCTCGTCGCCATGGATGACGGTCTGGGACCGGAGCCGCAGCTTCAGCGCGTCATAGACGCGAATGAGGTGCCTTTCGCTCGAGCCGATCACCCAGTGGCCCAGCGCGCCGCGGCTGACAGGAACGCCGGCACGCTCGAAGGCTTGCGCCAGACGATAGAGCGGCGTGCCATCAACATATTTATGAACGAGCGCGAAGGCCAGCGTCGAGGCCGTGGCGACACTGCCAGGCAAAGGCTGCGCGGGCATCGGCGCAATGACGATTGGCGTGCTGATCCCAGTGCGGTCGCAGTGCCGGCAAGCATATTTGAACCGCGCATTCTGCAAAACCTTCGCCTTCACCTCGATATGAAGCTGCTCGGTAACCAGCTCGCCCATGCGATGCATCCGGTCGCCGCAGCACGGGCAATTCTTCTGATCGTCGGCAAGGTCGTATTCGACGCGCTCGCGCGGCAGGTTCTCCGGCAGGCGTCTTCGGCCGGGTTTCTTGCCTTCCGCCTTTTCGGCCTCCGGCAATCCCGTGTTCGGCAGATCAACGCAATCCGTCCCGTCGCAGCCCTCGTCGTCCCCTTCAACCGCGTTCTTCTCCGCTTCGTTGAAGACGCGATCCATGTGCTTTTCGCTGCGCGGCGCAAAACGATGCAGCCGCGCGAGCGCCAGTTCTTCCTCAAGCTTGACGACGCGCTGCGCAAGAGCTTCCCGCTCGGCCTTCAGCGCAGCGATTTCGGCCGCATTCGCCGCCAGAAGCGCCATCAATTCCGCAACGGTCGGGGTGCCGGCTCGATTCATCGGATTCTTGAATCTGAAGCATGCCGTAACGTCAACGGCCAAATTCAGCCGACAAACTGATATTGCCGCACCGGGTGGCGGACCATCGCGTCGATATCAATGCCGTCGAGCAGCCAGTGCAATTGCTCGGCGTCAAGCGGCACCACTGTCTCCTGCCGCCGAGGCCAGCGGAACTTGTCTTCCGTCAGCGCCTTCAGCACCATCACAAAGCCCGACCGATCAAAGAATAGTAATTTCATCCGGGTGCGGCGGCGATTGCAGAAGGCGAACACCGCGCGATCGAACGGGTTGAGGCCCATCGACTGCTCGACCAGGATCGCAAGGCTGTTGATCCCCGCCCGGAAGTCGATCGGCTCCCGGTGAAGATAGACACGTAGATCATCAGCCAGCCGGAACATCGCAACGCCCCAACGCTTCGATCATCGCCGATAGAGCCTGGGCATCCGCACCTTCAAGCTCAAGCCGCACCCCGTTCGGCAGCGACGCCTTCAAGCGCACCCGTGGCGATGTCGGCCGACCCGTCGTGGCCGGCGGCCGCGCAATCGGCGCTGCCTCGACCACTGGAATAAAGGTCGACGCCGCGCAGGCCGGCAGAACCGTCAACGCGTTCTCCGCCCGCTGGTCCTGGCGCAGCTTGACCCAATTGCGCAACTGATTGGCGTTGACCCCATGCTCCAGCGCCAGCCCTGCAACCGATACCCCCGGCTCAAGGGCCGCATCGATCAAGCGTTCCTTCTCAACCGGATCAAACCGTCGCTTGCCGTTGCGAAGAACCCGCACGACCCGAAGCTGCCCTGATATTCCCGTGCCATCCAATGTCATTGTGTCCACTGTCTCCCTTGTGGACACAGACTCCCTCACTGCCTGATCAATGAACAGGTGCGGGGATTTGCGCGCTTACTTCGTATCAATCAGATCCGCACCATCCGGCGCATCTCTTCGACTATCGTGCTCTCGCTGTAAGGCTTAGGAAAAAATCGGCTTCCTTCTGGAAGCTCGATCTCTTCGATGATTGCCCTGCCAGATGCCACGATTAGCTTTACAGGCGGCCATCGGTTGCGAATGTAATGCGCCAATTTGATGCCATCCATTGTTCCGGGCATCCCGACATCGGTAAACACCAGGTCGATATCCGAACGCGCCTCCAGAAGCCGGATCGCCTCATCGGCATTGCTTGCTTCAAGCGCCTCGTACCCCGCAGATGAAACAAGGTCGACTGCTCCCATCCTGATGATAGCGATGTCTTCAACGATGAGAATGACAGCCTTGCGGGTCATGAATTTTCCGGATTGTACGGGACGAACGTTCGCGTGGCCTAACGGTTGCATGAGCTGATCATCGGGCTACGCCGCCGCTGGCAAATCTTCACCTGCGTGGGCTGTTTGCGTGTGGATAATCGACACTGCAGTGCCAGGCTTGCCGTCGGTTACCCTAATCTCACTCTGCAAATTCTTGACGAGGGCCTCGACAATGCCAGTGCCTAACCCTGGCTTTGCGGCACCTCGGCCGGTCGGTATGCCAATGCCATCGTCTTTCACAGAAAGGGTCCAATCTCCCCCATCCGAGCGATAGTCGACCGTGATCTTGCCGGAGCGTTGTTCAGGAAAGGCGTGCTTTAGTGCATTGATCACGAGTTCGGTAACGATCAGGCCCAAGCTTATCGACGCGTCCGACTTCACGACACTGTCGTCAACGGTTACGGCGATTGTGAGCCGGTCTCGATCGTAGATCATCGACGCGGCGAGGCTTTCACAGAGCTGCACGAAATATGTTCGAAGTATCACCTTGCCAGCCCCAGACGATGCAAGATGCCGCTGCACTGCTGCAATTGACATCACCCGGTTATGGGCGTCGTGCAGATGGCCGCGAGCCTCCTCGGATTGAACCCTGCGGGCGCTCTGCATCAACACGCTCGCGATGATCTGGAGGCTGTTGGCAACCCGATGCTGGACCTCCTGCATAAGGATAGCCTTCTCCCGGATCAGATCGTCCTTTTGCCTCGCGTCTGCGCGAGCGTCAGTGACGTCGGTTACCGCCATCAACAGCCGAATGTGGTCATTATCGCCATCATCCAGCTTGCGGGCGTTCACAACCAACTGTTGGATTTTCCGCCCCGGTCGAACAAGGTCAACTTCATAGGCTGCGATTTCAGCGCTTCCCGAGGCAGTCGCCTTGAGCAGCGAAGCAAGCTTTGCCATACCCCATTCGCCCGCACCAAGTTCTGACAGCATCCGGCCGGGGACCAAGGCCGGGTCGATCTCGAAGGTCCGGCAAAACGAAGCGCTGGCCGCAATAACCTTCATGCTGTCCGTCAGGAACAAAAGAGGTTCGTTTGACGACACGACCACGGCAATCGTGCTCGCAGCTTCCAAGTGTGGGGTTAGGTGTGACGCCATAATACTTGGCCCTCAGGGGCCGAAAGCTCGCGAAGCGAGCCATCACTCGGCATGAACGTCGATCGAAAAATCATGTTCAATCGAAAAACATGTCCCACGCTATCACGTCGAGCATCTTTCGCTATGAACATAAATCTGCCTTTGAACGGCGCGCAGACAAGGCCATATCCTCCCGGGACTAGCCGCGAGGCCTGACTTTATGTTGCGGCAAGCTTTCCAAGGGGTTTTCCGCCAACTTGGCTGTTCGCTGATCTTTTAGCCATAGAGTCTTCTTTTTTCGGGCCGCCAACTCATCTCTAACGCCATCGGCGGCAAAACGGCCACCGGCCACATTCGCAAAGTCGGCCCTATTGGTTCGGTAGTCTTCTTCTCTCGCAGACATATCTGATCTCCTCTGGAGATCAACGCGGTTGAGCGCCATACGGTTCCACAGTGGTAGGCTGGCACCAAGCGATCGGCTTGCAGGGAATGTATCTGTTCCGCAAGAAGCTGCCGTGCCACTTTGGAGCCACGACGTCTGACGTTCGCTCTTGAGAGGGCTGACAGCCGTCCAAGGTCTCCATTGTAATAACCGAATGCCAGCATAGCGAACTGGACCTGAAGGACGATTTCCTTGAACTTATTCACATTCCCCGGCAGCACGACCAGCGGCGCCGGCGCTGGAGTTGCTGGTAGCTGAACAGCCGACCACGGTGATCGACGAACCAATCAGGGTTGCCAGGGGACCAGCGCCAGCCGCCATGTTCTGCGGGAGGCTGAAGACGCCGGAGCCGACCATCGAACCGATCACCAACGCTGTCAGGGAACCCAGTCGAAGTTTCGTTGGCGCCATGGTCGCTACTTTCGAAACAGTGATATTGAAATCAGCCGTAGTCATGATGCTCTCCAAATTTGAAGGCTCTGATGGGAGGCAATGAACAGGAAACAGAGGCTGGCAGCTTCGAAGCGGATCGAATCAGAAAAGGTGCGTTCCCGGTTCACGGGTCGCCGAGTTAAAGAGCTCGCTCACCGAAATCGGATGTGTCCGATCCATTCGCCCCAGTCGCATCGTCAGGCGACGTCGGCCGGCTCGGCTTTGCGTTTTCGCCCCGTGATCATGGCTCGAACCAGGTTTTCGCGATGGCGAAAGCTTGCCAGCACAACGCCGCCAATGTGGAGGAAGACGAGCAGCAGCAGGCCGTGTGCAGCCAGGCTGTGCGCCGCCTCAACCCACGACACGCCGAAATAGGTGTCCGTCGTCATCAGCCATCCGGTCAGCCCGGTTGAACCCATCGCCGCAATCAGTAGGATCACCATCGCGCCACCAGCCGGATTGTGGCCGATGTAGTGGTCTTCGCGACTGCTCAGTATTGCCGCGAGATAGCGCAGCACCGTCGCAGGATCACGCACGAATTGTGAGAAGCGCGCATAGGGCGTGCCCATAACGCCCCACACGAGCCGCATCGCGACCAGCCCGGCAGCGGCGTATCCAGCCCAGTGATGGATATTCTCCCAGGAATGGGAGGTGAACCAGGCCGTGACGAAGCTGAGCACCAGCGCCCAGTGGAAACTTCGCACGACCCGATCCCAGACGCGTACCATCTCCGGAGATGGCTGCGCGTCCGCGGCCTCCGAAACGCTCAGATCAGTTTTCGCCGGCTTCGGCATTGTCAAGTTTTTCAAGGGTTTCGGCATTGTAGGCCAAGTTCACCTTCTTGCCGGCCTTGTCCACCGCGTAGACTTCGTAGCAGCCCTTCTCCACCTTGATCTGTCGGACAGTGAGGCCTTCGCCGGTCAACTGCGCCTCGAGCGTTGCTTTCGGCTTGAACTGTGATTTCGGGGCGGTGCTGCAGCTGCCGCCTGCGGCGAGTGCTGGCCCTGCAATCAAGCCCGCGAGGGCGGCTAGAACAAGAGTGCGGTACATGATGGCTCCATTTTGAAGAGTGGGCGCGGATGTTGCGCCTGTGGGTAGGATTTCGATCGACTTCAGTCAGACGGCGACATGACGCCATCGGTGCGGCATAACCAGTTCAACCTGACAACTGGCTGACAGCTGGATCGGCATCGCCGATCGGGCTCGCGCCGGACGGTTTGATCTGGCGCAAGGACGGCGGGTGACACCGCAAGCAGGATGACGAGCCAGGATGAAGAGCGCTTCAGCTGCCTTCCTGAAAGAGGATCGCTATGAAAACCATATCGAGGAGAGCAGCGCTCGGGCTTGCTGCCGCAATGCTCATGGCCGGCAGTGCCGGCGCCGTCCACGCTGCTTCGCTTGTCCAGATTTCGCTGTGGGACAAGGGCGCGAGTACGGAGATGCCGATGGGTCTCGCCTATGCAGCGCCTGGCCTCGATCTCGCCAAGGCGACCATGGGCATCAAGGCTTCGCCCGGTGCGGTGAAGGCTGGGGAGGTCACATTCAATGTGAAAAATGACTCCAAGGACACCGTTCACGAAATGATCGTGATGTACCTTGCTGATCCCGGCAAGCCGCTTCCTTACCTTGAGGCCGAGAACCGGGTCGACGAAGACAAGGCTGGCGACAAGGGCGAGGTTTCGGAGCTCGATCCCGGCAAATCAGGCTCGTTGACTGTCGATCTGAAGGCTGGAAAATACCTGCTTATCTGCAACGTGCCAGGTCACTATGGCGCCGGCATGTGGGCCGAATTCACCGTCGAGCCATAGGCCTTTCGGAAGCGGACGGGATCGGCAGTTTTGTAGGTTAACCGCCGGGGCGACGGAACGGCTGCCTGGGTAGTGCACGATGTTTGTGTGGTTGAAGACCGCATCACCGTCGCCTGACGTTGGGCATAGCGGGGAGTGGATCGTAATCCGCCTTCGCTATACCGGCAACCAGAACATTGGAGGCCACGGCGTTGGCTGCCGCCACGCCGATGATCAGGCTCGCCGTCGAGACGATGCCGTCATTGGCGCCAAGCACTGCGGCCCGCAGCCAGCCAATGCGCCGCATGCAGACGGCTCATGAGGTCACCGCGCACGCCGTGCGGCTGGCCGCAGCATCCTGATGAGCACCCCCGATTTACATAATAATGCTGCCATAGAGGGAGACGACAACGATGACAACCGGCTTGGCGAGATCATGGATCTCGCCCATGGCACCAAGGCTGAAGTACCACGCCAAAGCTCCGGTTATCGGCATGCCGAAAATGAACAAGTAAAGCACCAACAACGCGCGATAGGGATTTGCGTTGCCGCCTACACGTGAACGTCGCCAAAGGAAAGTTCGCCGTCGTGACCGATAGTGAGAAAGGTCGTGACCAGCAGGCCGGCGTAGAGTCCGCCGACCAGAACCACGATGACTAAGCCGGGGATTGGCCCCAGCGCTGCCGCACTAACGGCCTCGCGTACCGAACCGACGAAGCCGACGCGGACGCCTTCGGTGAGAAGACTAGGCGTCGACAGTTTGAGGATCCAGGCAAGCAGAAGGATCAGCAGCATGTGGATGTAGTTTCGGCGCAGACGCCGCGCTAACGCAACGCGTTGTGAGACCAGAAATTTGGGCGCGCGGAGGCTCTCCCCGACGATCAACAGCCAATCGGAGGCAAAGTCCGGCTGCGGTGAGAAAATCTGTGCAAAATAGTGGCGCTCGAATTGTCTGACGCGGGCGCGGTAGAAGTCGAAGAAGCGATATCGCCGTGCCTCTATCCACAGCAACAAGAGGACAAGCAACATGGCGAACAGGAGCACGCCGTGATGCGCGCTGGCCGTCGAAAGCGATATGGAAAGCATCGCCGCGACGACCGTTATAGCCCAGTTGCTCGTCCGGTCCAGACGGTCGCGCCATCCCGCCATGCGCGCAATCTCCGCGCGATGGAAATGCGACATCACGGTGACGAGTTCGCCAGACGAAAACGGTCTTCCGATGGGTTGCGGGGCCGCCAACGCATCTGCCATGACCACATCTCCACCCTGCTTGGAAAACAGTTTAATGGAGATATCGTTCCCGAAGCCTGCTTGACACCTTCCCCGCCGGAGGGCGCAGCCAGACTTTCTTGCGAACGCACAACGTCACAGGGCGCCGGGCCTGCCGTCGATGTGCTGTCTTGATTGCGATCCGACCCATCACCGGGCCGCGCTATGAGGTCGATATCCGGGATATGCCCCTCGGCGCTGAAGCGGATGAGGTGTGCGCACTTCATGTGGATGTCGCCGCCATGCGCGCCGCTGCTACCGCCCGCCATCAGCTCCTCGAAACCATCGCCCGCGCGCGCGATGAAAGTAAGGTGTACGCAATAGGCTAATCACAAATCGGCAGACAAATGCGGAGACGCGACCACGGACCGGAGGGGCGATGTGGTACGGGTTGAAGCTGGCGACAACCGTTCAAGTTGGTCAGAAGAACGAGTTTGAGAATTCAGGTCCTGAACCGGTCGATTCTTCAGAGGCGATTGTTGCTCGGACGCTGGATTCAAACCTGGCGACACCCAGCACGAAACCGCCTTTAACCGGCGGCTTCGTGCCGAATGGATGCTACTTCGCCATCTTCTCGCATTCTTTCGTTGCCTCAGGCGTCGAGGTGTCCACCATGTAGGTCTTGCCGTCGGCGCCGGTCATCATCATGACGCAATGATCGAGGGGCTTCGACATCTTCATCATGTCGCCCATCATCTTTTCATCGGTCATGGTCATCGTTCCCATGTGACCGTCAGGCATCACGGCGATGACCTCGCCACCTTTCATCATTTTCATCATGCCCATCGCATCATCGGCCAAGACCGGTGTAGCCGAAAGGCCGAACAGACAGAACAGAGTGGTTAGTTTCAACGCGTTCATTGTTTCCTCCTTGTTGCGCCATTGCATGGCGCAACGGTTGCGGTGTTTCGGGCGCTTCAAGTCGACGTCTCCACGGCCGCCCGATGCCGTCGGGAGTTTCTTCAAAAACGTGTCGTCAAGGCCGTCAGCCACGCGGGCGAGGCGTTAACGAAGGCGGTTTCAATCGCCTTGTCGACGCCGGTGAGTATCGCAGCGGCGGTGGTGATCAGCACAAACCCGAGCGCGATTTTCAGCCCGCTGCCGGCACTGGCCAACTGACCGCGCCAGCGCAAAAGAGTTTCGCGCGACAGTGTCCCAAGGATCAAAAGCGGAAGTGCCGCGCCGATCCCGAAAATGATCATAGTGACGGCAACCTGCGCGAGGTTATGACCTTGCGCCGCAAGCACGGATGCGGCGCCCAACGTCGGACCGACGCATGGACTCCAGACCGCACCGAGCAACAGGCCGACTCCGAACTGGCCCCACAGCCCGACCGACGAAAATCCGCCGAAGCGTTGTTCGGCCCAATTGCCGACCGGCCCCGCGGCGAGCGAGAATTGCGCCTGAAATGAAGGAACGACGAGGACGAAACCGAGGCAAAGCATCACGATCGCGGCGGCGCTCCGGAAGATGCCGCCGTCAAGCCCGATTGAAAACCCGATCGTCGCGATGAAAAGACCGATGGTGGTAAACGAAATGGCCAAGCCAGCCGCTAGCGCCGCAGGGCCGTAGCGATGCTGGCTCGCCGCGGCACCGAGCACGACCGGGATCAAAGGAAGGACGCAGGGCGAAACCGTCGATAGCACACCCGCAAGCAACGAAAAACCCAGTCCACCAAGCATAGCGGTCGCTCAGATCGTCGTATCGAGCAGCTGCTTGATGGCATCCGCCTTGGTTTCGCCGACCAGTCTTCCGACTTCTGTGGCGCCCTTGAAGGTGATCAGCGTGCTCTGCATTTGCGCGTTGAAAGCCCGCACGACATCCTTTTGGGCGTCGAAGTCAACTTCGAAGACCGCCAGATTCTTGTGCTCAGGCATGGGTAGCAGCCCTCCAAGCACCTGCTTCTGCGCCTTGCAAGTCGGGCACCACGACGCGGTGATCTCGACCAGGATTGGCTTGCCCGCCTTTTGCGCGGCGTCGAAAGCCTGCTGGGTGAAGGCCATCTGATCGGCGGCGAGCGCGGAAGGAGCCGAGGCGAACGTTGATGCGGCGGTCAGAGCGATGAGAAAAGCACGTCGATCAAGCATGGCTCACTCCTGAACTGTCTGCCCACCAAAAAAGGGTGACGGCGGACATGAGATGATAATTCGTACTTCGTCACGGAAAGCCGATTTGTTACATTTGGCGCGATACTCCACACCTGACAAAGATCCGTTCGGCTTCTTTGCCGCACCGGTCATAGGGGCTTTTTGCGAAGCTCGTTTTCCTAGCGGCTGTATAGCCTGCATGCGCGTTATAGCGCGTTGCATGGCTTCCGAGATCATCTCAGGCAATACGCTGCTCCCGGTCGTTCGGCTTGTCGCAATTCTGAACCTTGCCCAAGTGCTGACAGGGATTCAGCTATGGAAGGAGGATCATAACGAGCACCGACCACATTCGACCCTTGCCAACATCACGCCAGCCGAGTTCGCATCGAAAATGAGACTGGAAAAGCTGGCCGCATGAGGCCACAAATCATGATCCGATCTCCAGGAACTGGACCGTTCAGAATTGAGTTTTCCGCTGTAATTTCCAGCCCGGAATTCAATGATCGACAGATCGTGCAGGGAGGCGCTTACTACGAGGCAACCCGCCGAAAAATACTGATTTGGAATGACTGAGTTGAACCCCAAGGCGTCACATGCGTATGCTGCCGAGTGTCGACTAACTCGAATCCCGGCCCGAGCGTCTGGCCGAGGCTCGTCGCATCATAACGCTCTACGCGAAGACCGCTACATCGGTCTGGCCCGTCAGGGGCAAAAGTGGCAATGATCGCGTGTCCTCCGGCCTTTAGGGCTCGCCTCAGGCGCGCGACGTAGGCAACACGATCCTGCTCCTCGGTAAGGAAATGGAAGGCGGCTCTGTCATGCCAGATGTCGTAGGTTTGCGACGGCTCCCATCTCGTGGCATCGGCAACGAGCCAATGGGCTTGCGCGGCCCGTTCTCCAAGGCGGGTTTTGGCAGCCTCCAATGCGGCGAAGGACAAATCAAGGACCGTGATGTCCCTAAAGCCCTTTTCGATAAGGCTATCAACCAGACGTGAAGCACCCCCTCCGATGTCGATGATAGCCAGGTCGTTGGTTGGCGCTAAAGCGGCAATCAGTTCGAGCGAAGGAGCGGGATTCTCTTCAAACCAGCTGACTTCTTTCTCGCTTTTCCTGGTGTACACGTCCTCCCAATGGGCCTGACGGCTCTCGCTTCCCATAAGTTTCTCCCTCCGGTTCAAGGTTAGCGGAATATGGTCACTCCACCCATTCTCGACAACAAGCACATAGCCACGACATCCGTATTTACCCCTGCGGCTCTGTTGCGAGAGGCTCGGCGACAGAAGGGGTTGGCCGCTGAGCAAGTGCCGCCAGTATGCATTCTGGATCCGGATGGCGACTTGGTACGCCACTTGCGCCGAACGGGGTCAGCGCAACCGTTTGCGAACTGGCCCTGCTATCACACCGAACTGGACACATTCGACCTTGGCGGCCAGCGTGTCGGGATTGTGGGGCGGGTGGTCGGCGCGTCCTTTGCCGTCCTCGTAGCCGAAGAACTTTTCGCCACTGGATGCCAGCTGCTCGTGAGCCTCACCTCGGCCGGGCAGATTGTGCCGGCGGGGCCTCCACCTTACTTTGTCGTCATCGACAGGGCGTTGCGGGACGAGGGGACCAGCTATCACTACGCTCCTCCGTCGGAGTTCGCCGAGGCTGTCCCTGACCTTGTGACGCGGGCGGCAAGCGCGCTGGCGCAGACGGGGCTGCATAGCATTGTCGGGGCAAGCTGGACGACGGATGCGCCCTTTCGTGAAACCATCGAAGCCATCAACGCAGCGCGGACCAAAGGCATCCTCGCGGTTGAGATGGAGGCGGCTGCACTTTACACTTTTGCCCGCACTGCAGGCGCGCGGGTGCTCTGCCTTGCTCATGTCACCAATACGATGGGGCAGAGCGGGGATGATTTCGAGAAAGGAGATGCGGACGGCGCACGGGACGCACTGATGGCGCTTGAAAGCGTGATTGTCGGTCTGCACGACATTTGATTTTTGCATGGACACGTCAATGGCCGCGTGGTTCCAACTTTCGATCTGATCGCGCCTCGATGGCGCCTGTACGATCCCTGGTCCGACGCTTCGCATCAGACGGGGTCAGCCGATCCGTATTGTCGTCGAGAACGGGCTTGACGAAAACACCACGGTTCATTGGCACGGCATCAGGTTGTAGAACGCCATGGATGGCGTGCCGGGCTTGACACAATCGCCGATCAAGCCCGCCGAGCGTTTCACCTACGAATTCACACCACCTAATGCCGGCACCTTCTGGCATCACATCGCCATCAGGATCGACCAGGCAAGTTCGCGAGAGACGGCCGCCGCTTGATCAACATCGTTTGATCACGCGGTCGGGCTTCTTTGCGATGACAAGTGGTAACGACGGTCGATCCGGAGCGGACCTTTTGGGCCTAAGTCTTGATCCTTCATGGCCTGCGGCACTGGTTTGAGCGTAAGAGTGAGCAGCGTGGTGGCGGACAACGGATCTCACGCCACGGTTATAACATTCATCGGCTCATGGAGTCTGAAACCGGCCGCCGGGCGATGGCGAACAGGGATCTTGGCGCCGACTGCGTGGCTCATGCTCGCATGTTTTTCAACCGCAAGGAATACGACCGTGCATCTGCCGAACCGCCGACCTTCGCCCTGCTGCCGACGCCCTGCGGCGAGACTACGGTGCCTTGATCGCCATGATCTGTGGCCCTATGCCGAATTTCGACTTGGTGCTCCGGAGCGTCCGACGGTTGGAAAACCCTTTTGAATAGGCCCGAGGGCCGACTTCCGTCCGTTCGCCATTTGTGCTCAAAAAGTCGCGTAATGGGCAGTCTGGAAACGGCTGACCGATCCTACAAGCGCTAATCTGAATGTCCTCTAAGACGCACGCCTAACGGTAGTCCGTCTTGGGTCAAGGGGCTATCGCCGAGCGGTATCGAGCATCGACCGATGCGGATGCAGTGAGTATCATCGTTCGATAGCGACCCAGCAGTAACGACTTGATTTGCAATGTTGAAACCTTCGCCGACGGCTCGATGATACAGGCTGAGTCGATAGCCCGAGGGATCGAAAGCTCGATATCCTCGGGGGTAAGATTTGCGATCAGGATGCGGGTACTCTCGCCGCTGCGATATGCAACAGCCGCGATACCCGAGCGATCGAAAGACACCTCGTAGCGCTCCGCACCGGCTGCGGCCGCGAGCGCGGCGTGGACTGCCTGGATAGGAAGGTGAATTCCGGTCGGGCCGAGCAGGCCGAATGAACCGTTTGGAGACGCGATCATGAGTCGGTCGACACCAGCCGCGGCAGCCTCAGCTGCGACACCAACCGCGAAGGCCGCACCGAACAGCGCGCCATGCCGAGGGTCCTCGCCCGAAGCAGGTATTCTGACACGACCAGGATTTGCTGCCACACCGGGGCCGTAGGGATTGTGGCGCATTCCGATCGTGCAGGGACCGAGCCAAATCGGTTTTTCCGGGCACAGACACCGCGCCGTGGCGATGACGGAAGGATAGACGCCCAAGGTTTCCATGACGGAAAGGTCATCGGCTGCATGTACGACCGCGGCGTTGCCGAAGAAGATGAAATCGGCATCGCCGATTGGCGGGTTGCGATTGAATTCAGTGAACAAGGAAGGGGTGCCGGCGCCGATGGCAGCAGTGATACCGGTTGATTTGAGCGCGTCAACGAGATCGCTGACTGGCCGTTCGCCCGGAGGGACCAGGTTCGACCCCCTTGTCTTGAATTCCCGCCGGGGTGAAATCAGGACAGCGCTGGCTTCGATACCCGACGACCGGATCGCATTGACGACAGCCTTTGCCTCCGACGTCGGGTCGACCGCATCGAAGACCGCCTCGATCGCCAGCAGGGCTCCGATCGAGGCAGCCAATCTGGATGCCTCTGCCAGCGTCTTTGCATTATGTCCGCGCGAGCTGTCGAATCGGATAATAACTTGCTGTGCCGGGCCCAGCAGGGGTGCTGAGGCCAAGGCTTCGGGCAGGTCATCTGGGTCGAGAAACAGAGCCATGGCCGGCATCCGTCCGGCAGGTCCACCTAGCGTCAGCGTCGCCCGGTCTGCGGCTCGAGGGCGGGTCTTCGGTGTCTTG
This sequence comes from Mesorhizobium sp. INR15, assembly GCF_015500075.1. Classification (NCBI taxonomy): domain Bacteria; kingdom Pseudomonadati; phylum Pseudomonadota; class Alphaproteobacteria; order Hyphomicrobiales; family Phyllobacteriaceae; genus Mesorhizobium; species Mesorhizobium sp. INR15. The sequence continues at coordinate 29,588 of NZ_CP045500.1, forward strand.
GCCTGGATGGAGACCGTGACACGCTGGACATCCTTCGAACCGCTGGCGATGATATAGGGTCGCGGCTTCGACAGCGGACGGACATATGCCTTGAACGAGGCGTCGGTCCAGTTGCGCTGATCCTCCATCTCGAAAACATCGCCTTCCATGCTGACCGTGCAGACCATGTCGGGTTGCGGCTCGTGCGTCATCGTGGCGATGTCGAAGGCCGGCTGATCTGGGCTGATCGCCTCGGGAAATACCGTTTCCTCGATCCGGCCGTCACTGTGTGTGATCGCCAGCCGTCCGCCTGCTGTCTCGGAAGGATGGAGCACAACGAACCCGGTGCGATTGGTTGGGAAGTCAGTGAGAGCGACGCCTTCCGCTTCCATCGTCAGCGCGCCGGAATCCTTGCCTCTTATTGTCATCCGGTAGGAAAAGCGGCCCTGCGGACCGGTGCACAGCCCGTCGTAGCCAACCTCAAACGTGGCCTCGTCTTCCGATATGCGAATGTTCGAAAGCTCTGCCTTGTATGTGCCCCAGGATGCGTCTCGCGCCAGATAGTTGATCGCTCGGACCGCCTCGACGCCAGCGAAGCAGATCGTGCGAAGGTTGCCCTCTTCAAGGATCGCGGTCAGCGGTCCGGCCGTAAGGGTCCGACGTTCGGCAACCGGCTCGTTCGTCCCGAACAGATCAAACGCGGTGACGTAGCCGCTCATATGCGTTCCGCGACCTTGGCATTTTCCAGCACGGCATAGGCGAGAACGGTCTTGTTGATCACCAGGTCGCGCGAGCGCTGGTCGAATTGACGGAAATGGTCCGAGGCAAGATGCAGGTCAAAGGCCGCGCGATCCGTATATATCTCATAGAGGAAAACACCCGTGGAACCGGTTGCATCCAACGGCGTCAACACATCGAAGCGCAAGCAATCCGGCTCGAGCTTGACGGAAAGCGCCGCGTTCTCGCTAACCAGCCGATGAAATTCGGGAAGGCCGCCCTTGATAAGTTCAAACGTCACGGTGATCGCGAAGGTGGCTGCACGGGCCTTTTGCTTCGATCGCCTTTGCGCCTTTTGCTGACCCATCGCAGTCATTGTGCCCACCGCTCCATCGAGAGGGCGCCGGTGTTTTCTTTCCATTGGGCGGGAATGATTGCCCGATGTTCGGCGGCCGCGCGATAGGCTGCGTCAACCAGGGCGTAGGTCTTGAGATTATCCTTGCCGGAGGTTTCGGCAGGCACGCCGCGCTGAAGGCAATCGAGAAAATGGCGGCAGGCCATGAATGCGCCTTCTTGCGCGACATGCCAGGGATTGCTGGTCCAGGACCGCAATGGTGAGCCGATGTCCTCCTCGGTCGTTGTTCCGTTGCTGGTGACCCGCATGATCGAGCCCGGACGAACGATGATCGAGCCTTTGTCGCCCTCGATCTCCACCAGCGTTTCCGGAAACGGATCGGGGTCGCGCCGTGCCTCGTATGTGCATTCGACAACGCTGACGGCGCCGCTGCGATGGCGCAAAAGCATCGTGGCCGTGTCCTCGGCCCGCACTTTGGGATTGCGGCGCTGGGTCTCACAGGAGATGCGCTCGACCTCGCCGAGAAAGAAGCGTGCGAGGTCGAGCACATGGATGCCGACATCGGCGATTGCCAGCCGTTCCTCGTCGTAGAAATAAGGCTGCGTGAGATAGACGTCGAAGCCGGTTCGGAATGTCACTCGCGCCCAGTTCGGCGTGCCGATGGCGCCGCTGTCGATGACGCGCCGAACATGGCGCATCGGCGTCTGGAAGCGAAAATTTTCATGCACCGCGAGCCACACGCCGGCCTTTGCGGCTGCCTCGACAATGGCGACGCAGTCGTCCCAGTTCGGGGCCAACGGCTTTTGCACGATAATGGCAACGCCTCGCGCAATCGCCAGTTCGCAGAGCGCGCGGTGCGTGTCGTGACGGGTGACGATGTCGACGCCGTCAAGACGCTCGGTCGCAAGCAAAGCAGCGGCATCCGTGTAAAAGGGCACGCCAAATGTCCGGCCCGCTGCCTCGGCTTTGCCGGGATCCACATCACAGACCGCGGCAAGCACGGCCCCATCGGCAGCGAGTTCCTTCCACGCATGCAGATGGTTCTGCGCGTAGAAGCCGCAGCCGATCACCCCAATCCGGATCGCCACCGTCGCCATGTTTATCCCGCAACGATGGGTGTTCTAAGGATGCCGATGCCATCGGCTTCGATCTCGACGACGTCGCCGGCCTTCATGAAGATCGGCGGCTTCTGGAAGATGCCGACGCCGGCCGGCGTTCCCGTCGAGACGATGTCGCCAGGTTCGAGCGGAATGTATTGCGACAGGAAGGAGACGAGTTGCGGCAGGGAAAACAGCCAGTCCGAAGTGCTGCCGTCCTGCAGGGTCTTGCCGTTCAGCCGTGTCTTCAGCGCGACATTATCGGGATGCGGCATCGCGTCCGAGGTCACGATGCACGGACCGATCGGCGAGAAGCCGGCAAAGTTCTTGCCGATGGTGATCTGGTTGTCCTTGAATTGGACGTCACGTGCCGAAATGTCGTTGAGAAGCGTATAGCCGAAGATTGCCGGCATCACGTCGGCTTCCTTTGCTTTGTGCAGTTTCTTGCCGATGACGGCGGAAAACTCCACCTCGTAGTCCATCTGCTCTGTCCTGACAGGCTTTTCAACCGGCACATTGGGTCCGACCACCGAGGTCGGCAGCTTGGTGAAGAAAAACGGTTCGGTCGGCATTTTCGCGTTGGGATTTTCCTCGGCGTGGCCCTTGTAGTTGATGCCGGAGCACAGCACCTTGCCCGGGCGGATCGGCGCCTCGAGGATCACGTCCGCGAGCGCATGGCGCGGAGCCTTGGCAAGGCCATCGCGGATACGGTCGAGGATGGCTTTGCCGCCCAGCACGATCTCCATCACGCTGCCGGCGATACCGGCTTCCGTCAGGCAGGCGACGTGATCGCCGTCGAGCACGCCGGCATGATGACTGTGGCCTCCCTGAGGGTGGGAGAAGGTAACAAGCTTCATCTAGTCCTCCGAAAGGAATACGGCCTTGTGCAGGGCCATTGGATTGTCCGCGAGTTTCTGGAAGACGGCCGGCGCTTCGCTGAGCGCGAAGGAGCTTGCAATCTTCGGGTAGTGAATCTTGCCCGAGGCAAGCAATTCGAGTGCCTCGGGAAAACAATCGACGGAGGCACGTGAGCCCAGGATGGTCACCTCCTTGCGGGTGAAATCGAGACCCGGGAAGGTGACGCCGACGCCTTTCTTCAGCAGCCCTAGAATGACGATGCGCCCGCCGGCGGCGACGAGCTCGATGGTCTGTTCCATGACCGGAGCAACGCCTGTTGCTTCCATGACGACCGGCATGCCTTCGCCCTTGGTGATCTCAAGCACGCGCTCAACCAGGCCAACTCCTCCGGCGATCGGGATAGCGCCAAGATCGGCGGCGGTGGACAATCGGTCTGGCGAGATATCGGTGGCATAGACCTTGGCGCCGAGCGCGCACGCGACCTCAACGATCGCCAGACCGATTGGTCCTGCACCGAGTACCAGCACGGTATCTTCAGCCGTGACCACGCCGCGCCGGCACCCCTGCACGCCGATCGCCACCGGCTCCGCGAAGGCAGCCTCGAAATCGGTAATATTGTCGGGCACAACATTCAGGTTCTGAGCCGGCGCCGTGACGAAGTCCGCAAAGCCGCCCTCGCGATGAACGCCAACAATGGTGAGGTTGGCGCAGCAATTGCGCTTGCCGAGCCGGCAGGGATAGCAGCGGCCGCAGCCGACGAAGGGGATCGACGACGACGCGTGTGCCGATCGCGGGGCCGCTGGTGCCCGGGCCATAGGCCTCGACCACGCCAGCGATCTCGTGGCAGCCGATCCTTGGATAGGTCACGTAAGGGTTCTTGCCGGTGTAGATGTAAAGGTCGCCAGCACACAGCCCCGCGGCCCTGACCCGAACGAGAACCTCGCCCTGGCCTGGAACCGGCTTCGGCGCTTCCGCGATGCGCAAGCTGAACGGCTCATCAAAGATTGCGGCACGCATGTCCTCAAGCCGCCTTGGCCGGTCGCACGACCTTGCCGTCGCGATCGAACTCGATCCAGTCTCCGGCACGCAGCAGATAGGGATCGGCGATCGCTTCGCCGCGCGCCTTGGCCTCCCGGTGATGCTTCATATATTCGGCGACCGTCCTTGTCACCATCGAGTTTGATGTAGTGGCACGGCAGCACTGTCTCCAGGCCAAGCCATTGCGTTGCGAGAACGCCTTCATAAGGGCTCATCTCGCCGGTCAGCATCTCGCCCGGCATTGGGTTCAGGTGAAGAATCTCTTGCGGATTGGCGATTCCGATACAGCCGACATTCGGCTTGTAAAGTTCTGCCTGAAGCTTGAGGTCGGAAAAGATGGCCGTGTCGCCGTAGTGGTAAAAGCGCAGATTGGTCGTCGGCATAGACGATGAAGGCCATCGGCACGCCGGAAATGAAGGAATTGTCCTTCAGCCTGATCTGCGACCAGTGATGGCATTCGAGCGGCTGAATCTCGATGCCGGCCACCTTGACCCTAATGCCCCAGGTCGTGGCGCGGATCTGGTTGGCCGGGATGCCACGGTCCATCAGCCACGCCTTCACCTCGCCTCCGCAAACGATTGGACAGCCATATTTCGCGGCGATCTTGTCGGTATCGCCGAGATGGTCGAAGGCCGCATGGCTGACGATGACCAGATCGACATGATCGAAGTCGGTCGATTTTGTTGCCGCGCCGGGATTCTGGTCCAGAAACGGATCGCACAGGATGCGCAATCCGTCCCGCGTCAAGATTTCGTAGGCGGCGACGCCGTGGAAGCGCATGCGGGTGGTGGGATGAAGAGCCATTTCATATCCTTGGGATTGGTTGGCTGTCCGACGGCGAGGGAGATCACGCCGCCGGACGCTGCTTGAGCCTGACGCAAGGCTCCGCGACATTGAGTTTCTGCCTATTTCACGTTTTAGCGCCGTCAATACCTTGTCGACATTGTCCTTGGTGATCAGGATGACGCCCGTATCGAGAGAGTCCGGGATCGGACGGCCGCCATCCTTCGACGAGAGGCCAGCCGACTTCAGCGTGTTGGTGTTGTAGTCGTGCAGCAACTTGACCGCGTAGTAGATGAACAGCTCGCGGTTTGCACCACGATGGCGTCGACCCAGCCTTCCTTCGCGGATTTGAAGAAGTCAGGCGTCTGCTCCATCGCGGTCACCTTGATGTCGCCGGGCTTCTTGCCGGCTTCACGCAGTGCCGGTGACGATGCCGGCGCCGGATTCAGAATCGAAACCGGCGAGACCGGCGATGTCGGGATTGGCCGCAAGAATCGCCGCCGTGACCTGCGCGGCTTTCTGCGCGTCGCCGCCGTCATCCTCATTGGCGACGATGGTGTATTTGCCGCCGCCATTGGCTTCGACATAGGCTTTGAAGCCTGCTACGGCCTCACGCATGTTTCCGGCGTTGATGATCGACATCGACGCTATTTTGCCGCCCCTTGGGCAGCATTTCCATCAGCTTCTTGGCCTGCGCGACGCCGACCTGAGTCCAGTTGGTGCCGATATAGGCGAGACGGCCAGAGGCCGGCAGATCGCCGTCATCGACAACGGTTGGCACGCCTTGCTCCATGCATTTCTTGACTGACTCCGTCAGCGACGGGTCCCAGCCGCCGACGACGGAGACGCCGTTCGGCTTCTGCGCGCAGACTTGATCGACTGCAGAGATGAAGCCAGGCACGTCGAAATCTGTCGGTCCGGCAACGATCACCTTGACACCGAGCTCTTCGGCCGATCCGCTTCATCCCGACATAGTCATACTGCACGAACAGCGGCAGGTTCGCCTTATTGGAAATCCAGTAGTAGGTCTCTTTCGCGTTGGCCGGCCCGAAGGATGATTCCTGCGCATTAGCAGGCAAAGTGGCAGAGCAATGCCGTGGCAGCTAGGGCTGCGCCGGAGAGTATCGTTCTCATTGTTTGATTTCATGCCCGTTTCCTCCTGATGTTGTTTTTTCTAGTCCCAGTTCCCGCATGTCATCCGGTTGTCCGAATGCCTCCTCCCGTCCTCGCCTGATTTCATGCGCGGCCGCCTGGTCTTGAAACGATCGCAGCGAGACGGCAAACAGCAGGACCAGACCCACCACCAGTCCCTGCCAAGAAACACGCCGATCGCGCTTGATGATCATCGGCGTTCTCGATGAGTGGCGATAAAAAGCCACGCCGAGAATGCCCACCGAGGATCCGTGCCTTCGCCGCCTCTTCAGGCTTGGCGCCCGCCAAGCACCGTGGCGGTGAATCACCTTCAGCTCGATGCCAACGCCGGCGTTGACAGACCGCCGCTTGTTGAGGCGCGCCCGCTCCCAGACGGCCCGGCCAAGCCTGCCAGCGCTCCCATGATGACGAAGCCGATCAAGATGAGCCGGTTCGACGCGAAATGCCCGAGAGCTGAGCTGCGCGAGGATTGCCGCCAATGAAGTAATACTGCCGGAAGAAGCGCGTGCGCGCGACCCAGCCAGCCACCGATGAGCACACAAGTACCAGCATCGCCCAGAATGGCGACTGGAATGCGCAGCAGCGGATCCGCTGCCCGCCCATAAGCGGCGAAGGCGTCGGTAATCGGTGTGACACCGGTGCCGGCGGTGACATAGGTCAGACTGCGATAGATGGTTTAGGGTGCCGAGCGTGGCTATCAGCGCATTGATACCGATGCGCGTGACGATCAGCCCATTGACCAGGCCGCACAGAGCGCCCAACCAGAATCCCCGACCACAATCGCGACTTCGGCCGGCCAGCCCCACCATCCTGCCACGACAGCGGCCCAGACCCCGGAGAAGGCCAGGGTCGAGCCGACGGACAGGTCGAATGTGCCGCCGATCATCAATAGCATCATGCCGCAGACAAGGATCCCGACAGGAGCCAGGTTGAGAAGCACGGCCCGCATGTTGGATGCGGTGGGGAAGTTGTTCGGGTAGACGATGCTCATCGCTAGCGCGAGCGCGATGACGAGCACGAAGAGCGTCAATTCCCTGGAATCGGCTAGGCGCCGCACAACACGCACGAAAAGATTTTCGCGTCGGCGTTCGGCATTCTCCGCCATCGGTTGCGTGATCCGCATCGTCATGCCTCCGCTATCCCTGGTTGATCGCGAGCTTCAGCCACCGAAGCCGTGTATCTGGTGGCGAGACGCAGCACCTGTTCTTCGGTCGCGCCTTCGCCCGGCAGTTCACCCACGGTCCTGCCTTCCGCCATCACAACGATGCGGTCGGCAAGAGCCAGCACCTCAGGCAGGTCCGAGGACACGACGAGCAAGGCGACGCCCTTGTCGGCGAGTGCCCGCAACAGCCGATAGATTTCCGAGCGTGCGCCGACGTCGACGCCACGCGTCGGTTCGTCGACGATCAGCAGGCGCGGCTCCATTGCCAGCCATTTGGCGAGCAGCACTTTTTGCTGGTTGCCGCCGGAGAGATTGCCGACAACCTGATAGACGCTCGGCGTCGCGATACGCAGTTCGTCGATGAAATTCTTCGCTAGCGCTTCAGCCTTTGAGTTGGAAAAGTTTACCCCCGCCGAAACCTTGGAAAGAACCGTCGCGGCAACGTTGTTGACGATGTCCATGCCAAGGAACAGGCCGGCCGCCTTGCGATCCTCCGGCACCATGCCGATACCGGCGTGCTTGCCGTCCCACGGGCCTTTCGGATCGATCGGCGTGCCGACGATCCGGATCGATCCCGAGCGCTTCCGGCGCGCGCCAAAGATCGCCTCGCAGAATTCACTGCGTCCGGACCCGATAAGTCCGGCCAGGCAGACGATCTCTCCGGCCCGCACCTTGATCGAGGCCGACCGCACCAGTGGCGGCGCGTGGACATTTTCGGCTTCGAGCACGATGTCGCCGATCTTGCGGGCAGCCGTCGAGCGCGCGAAATGCACATCGCGCCCCACCATCAGGCGGATCAGTTCGTCCGTTGTGGTCTCGGCAACGCGGCGGGTCCCGGCAAGCCTGCCGTCCTTGAGAACCGTCACCGAATGACAGAGTGCAAAAATCTCGGCGAGGCGGTGCGAGACGTAGATGATCGAGACCCCGTTTCCGGCCAGCCGGCGCACCACGTCGAACAGTTTTTCGGTTTCAGTCAGGGTCAGTGCGGCTGTAGGCTCGTCGAGGATCAGGATCCTGAGGTCGCGAGACAACGCTTTGGCGATCTCGACGATCTGGGCCTGCGCCGGCGACAGAGCTGAGACCTTCAATGCCGGATCGATAACCACGCCAAGCTGGGCGATAAGCGCCCTGGCCCGATCCCGCATGGCGCGGACATCGACCTGACCCAGCCATTGCGTGGGCTGCCGGCCGGCGAAGATGTTCTCGGCGACCGAGAGCTGCGGCACAAGCGAGCCTTCCTGATGCACGATACCGATACCGAGATCGCCGGCAGCCTTTTCGTCGGGCTGGCCGGTTTCAACACCATCGACAAGGATGGTGCCCTGGTCGCGCAGATAAACACCGGCGACGATTTTGCCGAGGGTTGACTTGCCTGCCCCATTTTCGCCGAGCAGTGCGTGGATTTCCCCGCCATCCACGCTCATCGAGACGTCATCGAGCGCCCGCACGCCGGGGAAGAATTTGGAAAGGTTCTTGATTTCCAGCCTGGGCGCCATGGCGCTACTGAGCCTTGGCCTGGAGGTAATGGCTCTCAACGGCCTCGATCATCCAGACCATCGTCTCATTGTGCGGGGTCGGCACGCCGACGCGCTGGCCGGCCGCGACGATGGCGCCGTTGATGACCTCGATCTCGGTTTGCCGCCTGGCTTCGACGTCCTGCAGCATGGACGCCTTGCCGCCAACGGCGTTTTCGAGCAGGCCGGTGATCGCTGCCCAGCGTTCGTCGTAGTCGAGCGCGATGCCTTGCGCGGTGGCAACGGCAACCACCTCCTTGAGGATAGCGGCCATCAGGCTCTTGGTGCCGTCGAAGGCGACGAGTTCGTGCGACATGAAATGCAGTAGCCCGGCAACCGGCAGGGTGCAGGCATTGAGCGCCAGCTTTTTCCAGACCTCGTTCAGGATCTTGTCCGACTGCGTCGTCTCAATCTGCGCGGCGCGGAAGGTCTCGATGACCTTGCCTAGGCGCTCGGTCGGCTTGCCGGTTAGCTCGCCAATATAAGTCATGCCCGAACCGGGATGCTTGACGCGGCCGGGAGCCAGTAGCGTGCCGCCATGATAGGTCAAGCCGACCAGCACTCGGTCCTCGCCGACAATTGAGGCAATGCGCGGTGCATTGCCCCAGCCATTCTGCAGGCTGAGCACCGCGGTATCCTTGGCAATCATAGGTGCTGCAGCCCGAACCGCAACTTCGGTGTGATAGCACTTTACGAAATTGATGATGAGATCGACCGGTCCGACGCTTGCGGGATTGTCGCTTGCCGGCACCTTGATCACCGGCTGCGAACCATCCTTCTCTTCGATGGTCAGGCCGTTGTCGTTGATTGCCGTCACCGCCGCCTTGGAGACGTCGATGAGCGTCACGTCATTGCCGGCGCGTGCAAGATATCCCCGAATATCCCGCCCATAGCTCCGCCGCCGCCCAGAATGGCGATTTTCATTCAAATTCCTCCCTTGGCGATGCGATCGCCGTCTTAACAAGCAAGTCAGGCTGCCGATGTGGCGTGCAAGAGCGAGCGGCCCAAACCGCCGCTGGCCGATGCTCGCAGCATCTCAGCCATCGTTTTCGATCTCGCATTTTTAGCATTGCAAGCTGTTGCATGGTTGTCAAGCATGATGGTATGAAAGGTCTATGGTCGACCCCCTAATCATAGAACGCAAGAAACTCTTCGAGCATGTGGCCACACATCTCGAGGGCCAGATTCTCTCCGGCAAATTAAAGCCCGGAGACCAGCTACCGCCCGAGCGTGACCTGCAAGCGCGCTTCGGCGTTGGCCGCCCGGCCATTCGCGAGGCGTTGATCTCGCTACAGAAGGCCGGGCTCGTCGAACTCACCAACGGCGCCCGCGCCAAGGTGCTGATGCCGACCGCCAGTCATATTTTCACCGGTATGGCGCCCGCCGTCCGGCAGATGCTGTCGACCGAGGAAGGGCAGCGCTCCTTTCAGGGTGCGCGCATGTTCTTCGAGGTCGGCCTTGCCCGCGAGGCGGCACGGACAGCGACGCAGGAGGATCTTCAATCCCTCGCCCAGGCGCTCGAAGCCAACCGGTTGGCAATCGGTGACCGTGATCGTTTCACCAGCACCGATATCGCGTTCCACTTCGAGCTGGCGCGCATCGCGCGCAATCTCGTCTTCGTCGCCTTGCATGACCAGATCTCGGAATGGTTGAAGGAACAGCGTATTGTCACGCTTGCCGCTGACGGGCAGGAACAGACGGCGTACGAGGCCCACCGCGCCATATACGACGGCATCGTCGCACGCGAGCCCGATCGCGCGGAGCAGGCGATGCGTGAGCATCTGGATCAGTTGACGACGATGTTCTGGCGCCAGCGCTCAAGTCATCACGAGGTGGCCGACCATGACACGGGCGATCGCGCGACGGGCGACCACAACGAATGAAGATCGGCGTCATCGGCGACGATTTCACGGGTTCCAGCGACATCGCCAACACCCTCGCCAAGGCCGGCGCTCGAACCGTTCAATTCGTCGGCACGCCGACCGGACGACTGAAGGCAGAGATCGACGCAGCGGTCATTGCGCTGAAGACGCGCTCGAGCGAGGCTAGCGAGGCAGTGGCGCAATCGCTGGTTGCCTGCAGGTGGCTGGTTGCCAACGGCGCCCAACAGATCGTTTTCAAATACTGTTCAACTTTCGATTCCACGCCGCAAGGCAACATCGGCCCGGTCGCGGAAGCGCTGCTTCTGGAATTAGACACGACGTTAGCGCTGGTTTGCCCTGCATTTCCGGCCAACCGCCGCACGATCTACAACGGCCACCTCTTCGTCGGTGATTGCCTGCTCAGTGAGTCGGGCATGGAAAATCACCCACTGACGCCAATGCCCGATCCCGACATCAGGCGATGGTTGGCGCGGCAGACCGCACTCAAGGTCGGCCATCTCGGCCTGGAAAGCCTGCGTTCGGGCAGCGGCCAGGCCGCCTTGCGCCTGGCAAAGCGCAAAGGCGAAAGACTGATCGTTACCGACGCGATCTCGGATGACGATCTGCGCGCGCTGGGCCGGATAGCAAGGACTCACCGGCTGGTTACTGGCGGCTCAGGGATTGCCATGGGCCTGCCCGGCAATTTTGGAATCCACCCGGGGATCGGGGGTCGGCAGCGCCTCGCAGGGGGCAATGGGCCTGGCCTCATCCTCTCCGGCAGTTGTTCCTCAGCGACGCGCCGGCAGATCGCCACCTATGGCAGTGGCCATCCCTCAAAGCGCCTGGACGCCGTCGACGCACTAGATCCGGGCGCAGCTGTTGCAGGCTGCCTCGATTTCCTGATCAGCCATAAGGGTGCGGGCCCGCTGGTCTACTCGACAGCGGAGCCTTCCGAAGTCTCGGCGGCACAGACCCGGCATGGGCGCGAACGGCTGGCCGAAGCGTTCGAGACTATTTTCGCCGAACTCGCTACAAAGGCAGTATCTGCCGGCTTCCGGCGGCTCGTGGTAGCTGGTGGCGAAACATCGGGCGCGGTCGCCTCGGCATTCGGCGCATCGGCCCTTGAGGTCGGTCCGGAGATCGATACGGGAGTCCCGGCGCTTGTCCTCGACGGCAAGCCGAGGCTGGCATTCGCGCTGAAGTCCGGGAATTTCGGCGCTGATGATTTTTTTGAACGCGCGCTCGCTGTGCTCGGAGGTGACGCCACGTGACTTCAGAAGAACAGCAGCTTCGCGACGAATTCTGCCGCTGGGGAGAATCCCTGTTCAGGCGCGGCTACACCGCCGGCTCGTCCGGCAATCTATCGGCTCGGCTTGCCGACGGGTTTTTGGTCACGCCGACCAATTCCTGCCTGGGGTATCTGGAACCCGAAAGACTGTCGAAGCTGGATGCCCAGGGCATGGCTGTGTCAGGCAATGCCCCGACCAAGGAAATCCCCTTCACATGGCATTCTATGAGGCGCGACCGCAGGCCGCGGGCGTGGTGCATCTTCACTCACCGCGCTCTCCTGTCTCGAGGATACCGATCCAGATGACGCCATCCCGCCGATCACGCCCTATGTTGTGATGCGCGTCGGGCGCGTGCCGCTTCTGCCCTATACCCATCCTGGGTCGGCCGACGTCAGGCCGCTGGTGTTGGCCAAGGCGCACGATCATGCGGCCGTCCTGCTGGCCAATCATGGTCCGGTGGTTTCCGGGCGCAGTTTTCGCGATGCAGTCTTTGCCGCGGAGGAACTGGAAGAAACGGCAAAACTGGTGTTTCTGACAAGACAGCTGTCTGTGCGTCGGCTATCCGCGAATATGGTAGGCGAACTTGATCAGCGTCGACAAACGTGAACTCAGTTTCAGCGAGTCGTGAAGCCGTTGCGAAATCGTTGCGAAAAATTCACAAACGGTATCTTCTTTCGGAATGCCGACAAGGCTTTGGCGCGGCGTCGGTCATGCCATGCGAGACGAAATCGGTATTCATGTCGGCGGCCAGCCTGTCGGCATCGAAAATTCCAGACCTTACCTGAGCCACTGAGTTCATGTCGTCTATCCCATTTTGCCGCTTAGCGCGCCGACCCCGGCCACGGCACGGTGGGCTTTTTCGCTATTCGACCCGTGGCGGGCTGGCACCATTGCGAATGGTGTGGTCGAACGTTCGCTGCTTTCCGCGCTCTTCGGTTACCCTGATCCAATCCGGCTGGCGGCCGACCGCGCTTGTCCCAAAGCCCTTGACATCAACGGCCCATTACCAACGTCCGGAATCTAGCGAAACCCCCGACTAAAGTAATGATTGGCTAAGCATGCAGCCATGGAGGTGTGACGTTGACCCCCTCCTGTTGAAAACAGTGGATGGGGTTTTTCGTTTTTGGGTTCTTACGAAGCCAACTTGGACTGCGGCCTATTTCAAATTCAAGAGATAATCGGCGACTGCCTTGCGATCATCATCCGTCCAATGTGAAGTTTCGTCGGAAATCACCAATCCCATTTCGCCGCCCACCTTGCCGGCGTTGGGAGTTAGACCTGTTTTGAGAGTTTCCGCGAAGCTGTCTCTCGTATAACCGTCCTGTAGCAGTGCAAGCACTGTGAGTGGTGGCGCTTTTCCTCGGGACCGCCGCCGGAATTTTCCGGTGAACTCTTGCCGCTTGTAACCGCACCGAGCGCGTTGAGCGGCGAGTGACAGGCACGCAATGCGTGAGGCCGTTGGG